>JAMCWR010000031.1 GCA_023480665.1 Gammaproteobacteria bacterium | reverse complement strand
TTATTTTTGTGCAGTACAGGCGGGAACGCCGATGATTGCAAACGTGATCCAAGGGGTAGCAGCAATGTTACCTCTTGATCCAAGATCACGTTTTACAAATATTCTGGGGTTCAAGGGGCAAAGCCCATTTTAATAATATTAAATTATATAAATACATAGTGTCGCACTTCAGTTTAGAATGCGCCATTTCTTGAAATTTTAAGTCTTTGATTTTAAACATAAATTTTTTTACATGTTTTTATCTGCCCTTGGTCTATCTTATCTATTTGATTAATATAGATAATTATTCAAAAAGTCCTAAAAACTATATATGAATCAAGCGTGCTTTTGCTCAAGGTCCAAACTTGAGTAATTTTATTAATACAGATAAAGATTGTCAATTTTTACAGTGGAGCAGAGCTTAAAATTGTTAGATTATAGTTGCACGCTAAAATGCTTTTAACAATAAGAGAAAGACCATGAAAGCAAAATCAATTAATTTACTTTTTTTGGCGGTATTAGTTGGTGGGTTTATTTTTGGTGCAACCGATATCTTTGCTGCCGCTCATCCAACAACCCTTATTACAAATAAAATTACTGGTGTTGGATTACCTGGAAAACCTGGTTACACCGCGCCCCATATCTGCATTCAAAATGAAATCGGAAAAGTAACCTGCGATCTAGTATCTGGAGCTAATGCAGACCCGTACGTATGTAGTGGTAATGATTATTATGCTGGCGCCACATTGCGTTTCGGTGGCTGTACTGAAAATAATGCATATCTTGGATATGTCGGAATCGGTTATCCGCCAGCAATTCAAGGATATACGCCGCCTACTGGGGCGCACATCGCCTATAAAAATGCCAGCATTGATGGCAACGGTAATGTGCTCGGGATTATTGATTACACTCCAATTGAAGCCAATTTTAATTTAAACAAAGCTACGGTTATTGAGCGTAAATTACCTTTTGTCGGGATTAATTTATCAGGTTTAGAGTTTGGTAAACTTCCAGATCCGATGACTATTCCAAATTTGTCGGATGTAGATAAGGTGATTGTCGATAGAAGTGACCTAGACGATACCAATAAATTTATTGCTGGAAACGCTAACACTGTGCGCCTTCCAATTAGTTGGGGGTATTTACAATTAGAAGGTGCTGGCAAAGGCGATATCAACTTTTCCTATTACAATAACTATGTCAAACCTCTGCTAGAAAGTTTAACTAGCGCGAATGTGTATGTGATTGTGGATTTGCACGCTTATATGCGTTACTCCCAATTTGGCGTGGAATATTCAGGTTGCAGCGACGATCCTACCGCAAAATGCCCAGATGGGACAATCGATACAAACACGCAAGACTATCAGGATGTATGGGGTAAACTATTCGATTTAATTGCAGCCGACAGCAAAATTAATAAAGACTTTATCATGCTAGATTTGATGAATGAACCGGTTGGAATAGATACCAATACCTTGTTCGATATCCAAGCTGATGTAATAAACCTTCTGCGTAAGAAAAATTTCGCTGGGTATATTTTAGTCGAAGGAAATAGCTGGAGCGGATTACATTCTTGGGGCCAAAACTCAACTTATAATAACGATAGTTTTGTGCCAAACGCAGTTGTCTTCACTCGCAAAAATTTTGAAAAGCATGGCATCACTGATTTAAGCAAAATTCTGATCAATGCACATCAATATTTAGATAGTAATTTTAGTGGCACGCACAACAACTGCCGCAGTGATCTTGATTCAACTGGGGACAGCGGATTTAATCTTGACGCTTTTGTAACTTATCTGCAGGAAAATAATTTAAAAGCGATTGTTACAGAATTTGGTACTGGCACGGATAGTACTTCCTGCAGCAAGCCGCTCGATGATTTCTTATCCTATCTCGAAAAAAACAAAGACACCGGCAATGGTGGTTTTGTGGGCTGGACAATTTGGAGCACAGGCCATGGGTGGGGTAATTATAATCTACGCGTAAAGCCAAACTCATATCAGTGGTCGATTCTATCAAAACATATTTAATAAGCATGAACAGCAGAGTAGGGGCAGAATTTTCTGCCCCTACAATTACGATATGTCTATGCTATACTTTATGGTATGGATATAAGACTTACGCAACATAACTTTCTGCGAGCAACTACCATTTCACTGTTGAATCAGATCTTAAGCACGCATCTATCTGAGTTAAAAATTACCTGCTATTCTTTTACTTATTATTCTTATCATCCAAATTCTCCTGTAAAAATAAAGTATGATCACTCCTCAGAAAAATTAACCAAGTGGCATAAACATTATTTAGCAGAAAACTATGATGAAATTGATACGACATTAGAATCAGTGTATCAAGAAGTGTTGCCAGTTTATTGGCATATCGATCAACAAATTAAAGACGCAAAGAGACCACGTGAAAAACAGATGCGACTTGATTCAAAAGCTTTTGGTTCGGTGCAAGGAATTAGTATCCCTGTGCATGGGCCGCACGATGACTTCGCTTGCTTTATGGTTAAACAATTGCGTGGTGAAAATTGTTTGGATAATTGGCAGACACTGCAATACGAGCTATTTGATCTCGCCTATTTCTATTATCATTCACTACGGCGTTTGTTAATAAAGTTGCAACCACAAAATGAAGGATACCAATTTAATGCCCGCGAAATGCAGTGCTTAAATTTAATTGCAGAACGACGTAATATTGATGATATTGCAAAAGTTATGCATATTACGCCACGCACAGTAAATTATTATATTCAGCGCATCAATAAACGCCTGGGTGTAAAAAGCAAATACCAAGCGGTTGCCAAAGTTATCGAGCTTGGGTTGCTAAAGTTGTAATACCCTACCGCTTTATTGCATGTGCCAACCGTGCGAGATAATTAATGATTGACCGGTGAGGGCATTTGATGGAAAGTTTGCGAAGAAAAACACCACTTCAGCCACATCTTCAATTGTAGTGAATTCTTTATCAACTGTTTGACCAAGCATAATATTTTCTACGACCTCTTTTTCGCTTATTTTTAAATTTTTTGCTTGTTCAGGAATTTGTTTTAATGTTAATTCGGTTTTCACAAAACCAGGGCTAACTAAATTAGCGCGAATGTTATATTTTGCGCCTTCTTTGGCGATTGCACGGGTCATACCAAGCATTGCATGTTTAGCAGTGATATATGCGGATTTTTTTGCAGAAGCTTCTACTGAATGCACTGAGCCCATAAAAATAATACTGCCGCCAGCACCTGTTTTCATCATTTGCATTGCGGCGCGTGACACAAAAAAGCTCCCATTAAGATGGGTATCGATTACTTTCTTCCAGTCATCAGTTTTAAAATCTTCAAACGATGAAATAATTTGTAAGCCTGCGTTATTTACTACGACATCAACTCTACCAAATTCTTTGGTAATTGTGGCAAAACCATCAGCTACCTCACCTTCATGCGAAACATCCATTGCTAAGCCAATGGCTTTTACTTGATATTTATCAGCAATTTTTTTAGCAGTTTCTGCTGCGTCAGTAAGACGTAGATCAGCAATAACGATTTGGTATTTTGCTTCTGCAAATCTTGCGGCAATGCCAGCACCAATTCCGCGCGCAGCACCTGTAATTAAGCAAACTTTGTTATTAAAGTTTGGCATAAATTTCTCCAAAATTATTTTTTTAAATAATCAATTAAAACTTCACCATAAGGAAGTGTTAAATCGGCGAGAATATGCACAGCAGAGATTATTTTTTTTACCGGTAAATCTGCTATTGGCGCTAGTGCATGTGGATGCAACTCTAAAGTTGCTGGCCCACTATATGCCCATTTTACCGAAATATTTGTCATGCGATATTTTACGAGTTGACAGATTGCTGGTGTACCATCCACATGCGGAATGGTTTTTAAGAGATATCCTGGCTCACCTAAAGCTTTTTTAATCTTATCTTTATTTATGGTGTTAAATTTATAACCCATGGTGGCGGTAGCAATTCTAACTTTGCCGTAGTCAAGTGTGCCAACGAGAGTATCACCATCAACAGCTAAATTTGGTGTGCCAGTTTTTTTTGGGAATCCCCAAATTTCACGACCGCCAACAGTTGGCTCTAAACAATCTTGACTCAAAAACATTCGATAAACATATAAGCCAGATTCTGGGGTTTTTTTATTTTTGTATACCACCGGGATTGCTTGGCCAGCTTCTTGAAAAGCGCCAAACCCAGTTGCATCCGGCATTTTCATAAATTCAAATTTAACCAGAGGTTCTGGCGCAGTTAAACCATGCGGTAAAGCTTTATCAATAGCTTCGCGCTCAGTTTCGTAGGTAACAATAAAATACTCACGATTGAAAAAAACATTTGGAGCTTCAGTATAAGCAGGGTTTCCTTGCTCTTCTGGCATATTAAACATTTTGTGCGGTAGTTTCATAATTCCTCTTTATGAGTTAAAAAAATCCATTATTTTTCCTACGCCTAAGTTGATTAGATCTCAAGGCCCAGATGTTAAATTATATTACAAAATATTAGATGATGCTAGAAGGCTTTATTCATTGCACTAAATATCTAGTAAAATTATTGCGATAATAGGCACTGTTTTTTATAATAGCACGCACAATGCACACAATGCACAACAAAATACTAACTATTATTGGAGAAAATGATATGAAAAAATTATTATTTATTCTTTCTGTTTTTATTCTTTCAGTTATTTTTTCTAGCGCATTCGCTAAAGATATTAATTTATATGAAAAGCCAGATACTCAGGCAAAAGTGATCGCAACGATATCAAGTGATTCGCAAATAATTCCAATTATCTATGCGGACAAAAAAGACTGGGTAAAAATTGCAAACCCAAAAAATGGTGATGTCGGTTGGGCGAAAGTAAATGAGCTGAAAGGTCCGATGGTTATTACTACGATTAAAGATAATATGATTCAACAGCAAATAATTTCTGCTAAAGGCCAGGGCAATAATGGCTCTGAAATGATAAGTGTGATGCAATATTCTGGCTCAAAAGAAATGCAGCCAAAAGAGGTTAAAGCGAGTTTGGAAAGAATGCAAAAACGCGATCAGGAAATGCACCAACAAATGCAGCGCATCCGCGAAGAGATGCAAAAAAATATGGAAGAGATGTTCCGGGATTTTGATCGCGAATTTTATGCAAAACCCCTAAATAAAAAATAACCCTAGTACAGCGTCAA
Source organism: Gammaproteobacteria bacterium (assembly GCA_023480665.1). Taxonomy (GTDB): domain Bacteria; phylum Pseudomonadota; class Gammaproteobacteria; order UBA9339; family UBA9339; genus JAMCWR01. The sequence goes on along the minus strand of JAMCWR010000031.1, from coordinate 5,622 downwards.
GTTAATTTTGTCTCCTAACAACGCACGCAAGGCTTTGCCGGTATGCTCCGCAAAATGGCCCGCCCTCATCCTTCTTAGCTAGCGCTTTATTTTTGCTGCGCATACCGGCAAATCCTTTGAGCGTGCTTGTGCTGAACTAGACATGTTAAAATTGACAGAGTACCAGAGGCATTTGTAACACCGCATATGCAATTTTGGTTAAAAAATTCAAAACTTAGCGGATCGCCAGTTTCTTTCTGGTTTATCTCGGGCACGCCATGTTTTTCGAAATAAAACCAATATAATCAATGTGGTTTTTCAAACTGTCGGGGTCTGACACTTTGTGGTTAGCCAACAAGGCGGGGGGCCGTTTTATTATTGTTATTTTTTATTGTTGTTCTTTTGCTTGTTGGCTAATTATTTATTGATATGCATAAAAGCCGTATCAGATAAAAGTTTTTGATTTAGCTATGGCTATATTATGCATAGATAGACGCGCAAAAAATATCCGGGATATTTACTTACATTTTTGCAGAGTCAATTAATAAGAATAAAACAATGAAATGCTTTGCTCCTTTATGATAATATAGCAAAAGCTCGCAAAAATAGGTCTAAAATGAAAAAAATACATTTATTCATAGTAACGATTTTATTTTTTTTCGTATTTATTAGTAGTAGCAGCGCATCACAAACAAATATTGCTCCGCTAAATTTACTTCGTTTACCGATGACTAACCAAGCAACTAATTTCACTTGTGGTGTTGCAGCAGCGCAATCGGTGCTGGGATATTTTGGCGATGAATATGCAGAAAGCTCTCTTTATCGGCATCTCAAACCATCCCAAGAGGATGGGACTGCTTATCACAAAATAGCAAATTTTCTTAGAAGCAATGGATATAGTGTCGAGATATTTATTGGGCAAAAGCAGGGCAGTGGTATGACGCTTAAGCAATTAAAATCTAAGATTGATAATGGCATACCGGTTATTGTTCTTATTCAGGCCTACGCTGAAAAGCCAAGAACTGACTATACAAAAGATTGGGATGATGGTCATTATGTTGTAGCTATTGGGTATGATGAAAAAAATATCTATTTTATGGATCCATCATCTTTTGGTCATTATGCTTTTATTCCGCAAAAAGAATTTCTTGTAAGATGGCATGACGTTGATAAACAGGAAAGATTATGGAATTTTGGTATGGCAGTAACAAAGAAGGTTGCAAAAAAGTATGATGCAAATAAGATAGATTATCTTATGTAGATACGGTTTTATGTTACACTTCAAATTTACAAATTATAATTAAACTATGCGTATCCGAGATAAGATAGCGGAGGTCTTTAAAAAAATTTAATTATATTTTATCTCTTTCGGATTCTAGGAATTGACCAATCATGGTTCGCCCATCTTCACTGTCGGTATAGACGGAATATCCGCTGTTACGTAGATCTTCCAGAAGATTCAACCAATCAAAATGATCCCATTCTTTCCGATTTTTTAACCACATTTTTAATGTTTCTTGAGGAAATGCACTAGATTGGGAGCTTTTTGATTTTTTCCCTAGCAAAGCTTTTAGTTTAGTAATCATATAAGAACCCCTCTATTATTTATTGGGTTGTTACCAATAAAATTGATTACACTAATTATTTTCATGACAATCAGAATAACTATCGCTTTTAATATTTTAACGCTCTCTGACTAAACTTACCACTTAAATATACTAGGTGCAAATTTGGCCATAATTGTTGTTAATTCAAGCGTATTCACTTAAAATAGATAAGCTATAAAAATTAACTATAGAGGGGTTATGAAAGAATCAAATCTTACAGTTGGTGTACAAATAGTTTTTTATAGTATGTATGGCCATATCTATAAAATGGCTAAAGCTATTGAAGAAGGAGTGAAACAAGTTGCTGGAGCAAATGTTTCTTTGTTTCAAGTTCTTGAATTAGTGCCAGAAGAAGTGCTAATAAAAAGTGGTGCCAAGGAAGCTCAAAAACAATTCCAGCATATTCCAGTCGCGAAAACCTCGCAATTAGTTGAAGCCGATGCAATTATCTTTGGCACACCAACTCGTTTTGGAAATATGTGTGCACAAATGCGCAATTTTCTTGATCAAACTGGTGGGATATGGGCAAAAGGTGGTTTGATTGGAAAAGTAGCTAGTGTTTTTTCAAGCACCGCTACACAGCATGGTGGCCAGGAAACTACCATTACAAGTTTCCATTCAACCTTATTGCATCATGGCATGATAATTGTTGGCGTGCCATATTCTGCCGCTGGTCTTACATACATGGATGCAGTTAGTGGTGGCTCACCATATGGTTCTACTACATTAGCAGGAGCCGATGGTAAAAGAGAGCCAACAGCAAATGAACTTGAAATTGCTAGATTTCAAGGCAAACATGTTGCTGAGATTACAAAATTATTAAAAATCGGAAAATCAGTTAAATTATAATGGTTCTCATAGTCTAGTCAAATCAATGAAAGCGGTAAAGGAGGGGTAATATGGATATAAAGGAAATCACTCGCGATGAATTAGTGCAATTACAAAATTCTGGAAAAAAATTTAAATTAGTAGATGTGCTTGATCGAGAAAGCTATGCAAGAGAACATCTACCTAATGCAATTTCAATGCCACTTGATGACTTAAAAAAAATGGCTGATAAATTTTTATCCAAGGAAGAGTTGATAATAGTATATTGTGCGAGTTTTAAGTGCCCAGCAAGTACTGCTGCAGCAAAAGTATTAAATATTATGGGGTTTAAAAATATTTTAAACTATAAAGGGGGATTGCAAGATTATAAAGAAGGAAATTTTTCTCTTGTCGGAGCCTTGCATACAAAAGCCCAAAATCTTAAAAAAGTTACTATGCAAGGAAAAGAGCTTTCTTTGGTTGGGAGGAAAATAAGTGTAGGTAAAAATGCTGCGAAATTTTCTGTAGTTGATAACAATTTTGCCGATGTAACTTTAGATAAGTTTAAAGGCAAGATAAAAATCATAACCTCATTTGTGTCGCTTGATACTCCAGTCTGTGATTTACAGGTAAAACAATTTAACAAAAAAGCCAGCGAACTATCTGCAAACGTTGTAATTATAGGTATGAGCAAAGATCTACCATTTGCGCAAAAGCGCTTTTGCGCAGCAAATGATATTAAAAATATTGCTATTCTCTCTGATTTTAAGAGCTCCTCTTTTGGCATTAACTACGGGTTATTAATCAAAGAAAATAATTTATTAGCTCGAGCTACAATAATTCTTGATTCCAATGATGTGATTAGGTTCATTGATATTGTTGATGAGATTACTAATGAGCCAGATTATGCTGAGGTGCTACGTAACCTTACTGAAGTAATAAACTCGCCGGCAATGCCAGTTGCTGAGGGCGGCCCTGCAAAATGCATACCTTGTAAAGCAGGAACCCCTCCGCTTGAAAAAAATAAAATTGATACTTTGATCCCAAGGATCATAAATTGGGAGTTAGTTGATAATAAAAAATTAGTGAAGGAATTTCAATTTAGAGATTTTGTAGAAGCCAAGTATTTTTTAGATTTGTTGGCAGTTATTGCTGAAGAGCAGGGACATCATCCCAACTTTTCATTAATATATAATAAACTAAAGGTAACGCTTACTACGCATGTAGCTGGAGGTTTAACAGATAATGACTTCATTATGGCTAGAATTATTGATGAAGTCAGTGCTTAACAACCAAAATCAAAATGGAGAATGAAAGTGAAAAGAATATTTTTAATATTTTGTTTATTATTTGGGTTAATTACAATTAGTGGCTCGTTATATGCGGCAACCACTAAAGCAAAAATTGCGCCAACTGTCACGCAGTGTTCACAATCTAAAATTGCTTTTAACAAGGCAATGCGTAGCCTCTGGGAAACGCATGTCATTTATACCAGAAATTATATTATAAGTGCGTTAGCAGGGCTTTCTGATGCAGATATGATTGCGCAAAGGCTATTGCGTAATCAGGATGACATTGGTAATGCAATTAAACCATATTATGGAAATGCAGCAGGTGACAAATTAACTTCGCTGCTGCGGCAACATATATTAATTGCAGCCGATATTGTAAAAGCTGCGAAAAAGAGCGATAGCAAAAGTCTAACGGAATCACAAAAAAAGTGGCATGAAAATGCGACCGAAATTGTAGTTTTTCTAAGTGGCGCTAATCCTAATTGGTCAAAAGAAACCCTCGAGAGTATGTTATTTAAACATTTAGATTTAACTAGCGCTGAAGTTGCCGCAAGATTAAGAAAAGATTGGGGGAGCGATATTAAATCTTTTGATGAAGGTGAAGCGCATATGCTTATGCTTGCCGATGCTTTGAGCGATGGGATTATTAAACAATTCCCAAAGAAATTTTTGCATTAATTAATAGATTTAAAATCAAGAGCAAATATGCACAAATACACATTTGCTCTTGATTGGTTTGTTATGAATTTATTAAAAAAGAGGATTTTATGGATCTAGCGACAAAATATTTAAATCTTGATTTAAAAAGTCCATTGATTATTTCGTCATGTCGTCTATCAGAGAGTATAGATAATATCAAACAAATGGAAAAAGCTGGCGCAGGAGCCGTCGTCATGTATTCTATTTTTGAGGAAGAGATTAGAAATGACGATAATTTTAATGAGTATAACTTTCAGTTAAATGCGGATACCTTTGCTGAAGCGCTTACTTATTTCCCTAATGTAGATAAGCAAAAAAGTTTCTTAAATCAGCACCTCTATCACCTCAAGCAAGCAGTAAAAGCTACTTCAATTCCAATTATCGGAAGTTTAAATGCCATCAGTCATCAGGGTTGGATTGACTACGCTATTGAAATGCAAAATACTGGGATTAAAGCTTTAGAAATAAATCTTTATCATTTACCTACTTCACAGCAATCAGCTGAATATTTAGAGAAACAATCTTTAGATTTAATTATTGAGCTTAAGCAAAAGATCAATATTCCACTAGTAGTTAAATTAAGTCCATTTTATACCTCATTAAAAGATTTTATTTGTAAATTAGATCAAGAGGCACATGTTGATGGTGTAGTTTTATTTAATCGTTTTTATTATCCAGATATTAATGTCAAAAAGCTGCAGTTAGTTACTGATATTGAACTTAGCTCGTCTTATGAAGCGCGGCTTCCAATGCGCTGGATTGCCTTGCTACAAGGGCAAATATCCTGCTCAATAGCCGGAGCAACCGGTGTAGAAACCACAGAAGATCTTGTTAAATATATTTTAGTTGGTGCTAATGCTGTAACATGCGCGTCTTGTCTTATGAGAAATGACATTGATTATTTGCAAGTATTATTAACCGGTCTTGAAGAATGGATGCGGGAAAAAAGTTATAACTCAATATCTCAAATTCGCGGCCTTCTCAACTTAAAATCTATTTCTAATAAAACTGAATTTGAGCGTGCGCAATATATGCACGCATTGCGAAGTTTTGCACAAAGCTCTATGTACGAGAGATAATTCGCTTGAGAAAAATTTTTGCTGGGATTAAAAAATAACCACCAGTAATTATTATCTTTTTTAACTACTGGCGGTCAAATTTGGCGTTGTTGAATAATTCATGGTAGGTTCTAGTCAGCGCGTTTTTGCTAAAGGACCCAACAAAATAAAAAAATTATT
>JAMCWR010000044.1 GCA_023480665.1 Gammaproteobacteria bacterium | reverse complement strand
TAAACGACATCGATCTTTGTGGTTTAATTGCTTATAATACCCCATGCGGCAGTCTCCCTATTTAATACATTCAAGTGGTTATTTTACATAACCATCGAGACTGTCGCACTTCAGATTAGAATTTGCCAATTAAATTTACTATAATTATGTTTAAAATCAATGTGTTATAGTTAAAGCGTGCTTGTGCTGAACTAGACATATTGAAATTAACGGAGCGCTAGGAAACCACGCGCTTCTTATTCGTACAATAATCAATATTCGCAAAATCGACAAATCGATATGGTAAATGCTCGTCGCGGCCAAGCGGGATACCAAGGCGTTTCGTATTAATAATCTTTTTTGGTTTATAACCATCGGCAGCAATATAAAAAAGGTTTTGATCAAACTGTTTTTGATCCCAATCTGACACAACCAAACCCAAAGAACGACAAAGCAGCGTTTGTCCCGAACAAAGTTTTTGCCATGGGCGCGGTAAAACAGAATTTTTTGCTGGATTTAATACCTGCATTGTCTTAACCATTTTTGCAAAGTCTTTTTCGCTAGTAAAAACCTCTCTACATGGTATGCCAGATTTAATTAATACTGCGTTACCCTCGCCTAGGCAGCTAACATTTAACGAAGGGCCGCCGCGCGAGTGATACATATAGATAGTACCAGCCGGCATAAATAATGCTTTGCGTTTCAAAGTAAAACCTAAAGATGCGTGGCTGGCTTTGTCATGAATATAATAGGCTTCGGTTTCAATAATCCGCGCATATAACCAAACCATGCGATACTTAACGCACAAAATTTTACCCAATAATTTTTTAGCGAGTTCTACCGCATCGAGATTAAAAAATGTTTTTGGAAGTGCCTTCGACATATTCGTATAATAGCATATGCTAATCCTGTAATTGTAGTTAAAGACGTTGGGCTTAAGCAAAAAAGCGCACACGTGTTTGGGCACAACCAAAAAGCTTTTTGCGGAAGGAATAAATAGAAAAAATTACATCAGAAACCCTATTTTTTCTTTAAAACTTTGTGCTATACTTCGTTTGCCTCTTGTTGGCCCGCTTGTAGCGATACTTTACAAATCCCGCCAGGTCCGGAAGGAAGCAACGGTAGTTTAGGATTCGAGTACAAGTTTAGGCTAACCGGAGGCTTTTATTAACATGTACTTAAAAATCAAATCCTAACCAATATGCATCAGGTTTTAGCCAGAAAATGGCGGCCCAAAAATTTTCATGAAGTAATCGGCCAAGAGCACGTTATTCGTGCCCTAGAAAATGCTTTGACACAAAAGCGCTTACATCATGCTTATCTTTTTACTGGGACACGCGGTGTTGGCAAAACTACAATCGCAAGGATTCTTGCAAAATGTTTTAATTGCGAAACCGGCGTCACAGCAACTCCTTGCGGTAAATGCGATGCCTGCCTCGAAATCGATGCCGGAAGATTTATTGATTTGATTGAAGTTGATGCTGCTTCACGTACAAAAGTTGAGGATACGAGAGATTTATTAGACAACGTTCAATATTTGCCAGCTAAAGCCAGATGTAAAGTTTATCTGATCGATGAAGTACACATGCTTTCAGGCCATAGTTTTAACGCATTATTGAAAACCTTGGAAGAACCACCGGCGCATGTTAAATTTTTGCTCGCAACTACTGACCCAGATCGTCTGCCAGTAACAGTACTCTCAAGATGTTTGCAATTTAATTTAAAGGCATTAAGTGCAGAATTAATTCAAAAACAACTGCAATATGTATTAGACCAAGAACATGTCAGCTACGAAACCAAGGCTCTGCTACCACTTGCTCTAGCTGCAAATGGCAGTGTCCGCGATGCATTAAGCTTACTTGATCAAGCCATTGCTTACGGGCAAGGAAATATTATCATCACTGATGTTAATGCACTGCTTGGTACAGTTGATACTGATAAATTATTTAACCTAGTTACAGCTATTGCTGAAAATAATGCAGATTTACTCATACATACTGTTTTTGAGCTTTCTGAACTTGCTGTAGATTTTTCAAGTGCATTAGATGATTTACTTACCATCTTCCATCGGATTGCTTTAAAGCAAATTATCCCAAATGTTGATACTAGTAATTGGCAACATGTTGAAAAAATACTTGCGCTGAGTCAAAAATTTTCTGCTGCAGAAACTCAGCTTTATTATCAAATAGGCTTAATTGGCAAACGCGATTTACCGCTTGCGCCAAACCCACGCCTTGGCTTAGAAATGGTTTTATTAAGAATGCTAGCTTTTCGCCCGGCAAAAACCCTGCCAATTTCACTAAGCGATAAACCAACAAACAAAACCATTGCTCCAGAACAAGTGAAATCTGCAGTGAAAACTGCGCAGATTGAAGCAACAGCAATCGCAACAACAGTAGCAGCAACACCAATAGCGGCAGCGGCAACAAATACATTACCAAACACCACTGCAAATCTTGATTTATTAAAACAGCTAAATGTTTCTGGGCCAACGCAAGCACTGTTGCGCCACTGCGCTATTAAAACAATTGCAAACGATAAAGTTGAGCTAATATTAGAGGCTAACCAAGCACCACTCTTAAATAAAAAACATATAGAGCGGTTAAATATAGCTTTTACAGAACATTTTAAAAAACCAATAACAACTGAAGTTACACTGGCTGCTTCTGCAATTGAAACTACTGCGACTATAACAGCACGCGAACTTGAACAAAAAAAAGCTGATGCTCTTAATGCTATTAATCAAGATCAAAAGATCCAAGATATTCTACAAAAATTTGATGCAGTAATTATTCCTGAAACTGTAACTTCTGACTAAGACGTAAATGCACTATTTAATTTGGAGCCAAACATGTCAAACCCTTTTAATAATTTTAATTTAAATGAAATAGATTTAAAAAAAATACAACAACAATCTCTTGAATTCAAAGATAGGGTTATGTCAATTAATCGAGAATTAACTAACACACGCCGCAAAGGCCAAGCTGGTGGCAGCATGATTGAAGTTGAAATGAACGGTCATTTTACTGTAGAAACAGTAAAACTTGACCCAGCAATATTGGCAAAAAACATCACTACAATTCAAGATTTAATCGCAAGCGCAGTGAATGATGTTACCCGCCAAATTGCAAATCTCACCCAAGAAAAAATGTTTGGGATGCTACAAGGTTCTGGCATACCTGGAACTCAAAAGTAAAGAGTAAACATATATGTTTTATACTGCTTTAATTGAAGAATTAATTAACGCCTTACGCTGCCTACCAGGAATTGGACCAAAATCTGCACAGCGCATGGCATTTTATTTACTTGAACAAGGAAAAACTAACGGCTTAGTTCTTGCTAGGACCCTTGAAGAAGCACTAACTACTATTGGCCGCTGCAAGCGCTGTCGTACCTTCAGCGAATTTGATCTATGCCCTATGTGCAGTAATCCAAAACGCGACTCTTCTTTGCTCTGCGTTGTTGAAACCCCTGCGGATATAGTGGCAATTGAGCAGACTAATTGCTATCAAGGGCTTTATTTTGTGCTGATGGGGCATTTATCTCCAATTGACGGCATTGGCCCAAATGAACTTGGACTCACTGATTTAATGGCGCTTCTAACCAACTCAAATATCAGAGAAACTATTCTTGCTACTAACCCAACGGTAGAAGGTGAAGCAACCGCGCACTATTTAGCAAATATCATTCGCCCAAAAAATGTTAAATGCACTAGAATTGCTTATGGGATTCCAATGGGCGGCGAACTCGATTATATTGATAGCAACACACTAGCACGAGCATTAAAGGGTAGATTAGAAGTTACGGAATAAAAATGTTAGGCTCGCGCGAAAAAAATAAAAGCTCGCGTTTAACCCAATCTATTTTTAAAGCTATACTGCGGATAATAATGGTGTGTGTAAAGTAGAGCTAGAATTTGGAGCCTCAACTGTAACATCTACCTGATCTCTTTTAGGAGCCTGATCTGCATGAGGGCGACGATGACGCAATACTTGTAAAAGTTCAAACCCTATTGGGGCTGTGGGTTCTCTTGCTGCTTCTTGCCCTGCTCCTGATTCTGCATCAGCTCGTGACAATTTTGCTTCTGCATCTCTCGCATATCTTGGTCGAATTACTTCTTTTTCATCTTGCATGGCTTTAATTAATTGCAAAGTTGCATGTAAATCTCGTGCACGAACTGACATTCCTTCTTGAGATCCAGCTAAAATAATCCCTTCAACTGCACCAAGAATATAGGCGTACATTCTGTTATCACCTACAAAAATTGCATTAGTAAGCAAAGACATTACCAAACCAAAAATTGGCACTAATCCATTATCAATTAATAAATTCCCAGCAGTACTCACAAGACTAAATAATCTTTTGCAAAACCAACTAAACCCACACTCTGATTCTGCAGTATCAGCTTTTCTTTCGACGCCAAGATTAGCACACACTTTTGCTTCCAAGGCTTTACTCTCTTGAGAAAGAGCGGTGTAATTTGAAGCGAAATTTAATCCGGCAAATAAAAAACCACCAATGCTTGCTGCAAACCAAGGATAAAACCCAAGCTGCTTACACACTGCAACAATACCAAGACTGGTCGCATGCCCAGCAACTATGCAATAAAGAAGGTTTGCAAATTGCGGGGTGCTATCCTTTTCAATTGCATCCAAAAACTGAATAATTTTTTCTTTCTCTTCGTCAGAAATACCTTCTGGCGGCTTATCTCGCGTTAACCCTAATTGCTTTAACAAATTTTGCTTTAATTGGCCGGTGTCTGCAGAAGAAAGCTGCGGAGCTAATTGTCGCCCTGCTGCAGTAACTAATATATCTCGATAACGATGTTTTAATCCTAATAATCCTTTACTATCTTCCTCTTCGCGATGTAAAAAATAACTGCACCCTAAACTAGCAATAAAAACGCCGGCGCTCGTTGGTAACCCTGCTGCCATCATCGTAGTATCATTTAACGGCAACATTGGGCTTGCCCCAAACGTAAATAATGAAAGCATTAAATTCACACCTTCAGTTAAAGAAAACGATCTTGAACTACAAAGCGCAGCTTTTGCTTTTACTTCGTATGCATCTTTTGTATCAACCATTGGAGATAATTTGTCATCTTGAATCTGTTGGTTTCGCCTTACACATCTTGCATGAACTTGATTAGCGTCGCTTATATCAGCAAGATACATTCCATAACCAGTTGATATACCAACTATTCCACCACTAACTATTCCACATGCAATAGCATATGGGCCTCCGCCACCAAGAAATGCGACAATCTCCAAAGTACACATTAATTCCAATGAAGCATATAGACCATTTTTAGCACCAGAACAAATTTTTACTCTCTTATTACTATAATCAGCATCAGCCATCAATGCTTTGGCCTGGGCTTTGATTGCTTTGATTTCTTTCATTTCGTCTGAAGTAAGTAATATGACCGTAGGCGGTTGTTGTATTGATCCAGCAGAACCTACTAGAGGAATAATTGAATTTGTGGAATGCTCATCCAGAGCAGAAGCAGAACTTGAAGCCCCAGTACTTTGATTTATTATTGTTAGTTGTGCCAACGATGCAGACATTTTCATTAACCCTATTATTAAATTATAAGGATGAGTATAGCACCTATTGGGAAAAATACTTGGATTTATGTATTTGATTTTAAAAGTAATTTAAATATCCTACACGAGATAACCAAATTACGCTAGAATGCTTTAGCTAATTTTTAAAATTATCGAGACAAATAAATGAAACCATACTTAAGCGTTGTAATTCCGGTTTACAATGAATCAGGGAATATTCAAAAACTTTGCGATCGCCTGCTTACTACACTCGACAAACTTGGTAAACCATATGAAATCATTTTTACCAATGATGGTAGCAAAGATAACTCTGAAGCAGAGCTTGAAGCAGTTTACAAGCAACACCCGGATAAAATTCGCGTCGTCCAATTTAAAAGAAATTTTGGACAACACATGGCAATTATTGCTGGTTTTGAAATTACCGCTGGCGATGTAATTGTCACTTTAGACGCTGACTTACAAAACCCACCCGAAGAGATTCCAAATTTACTGGCAAAAATTGAAGAAGGCTACGATTTAGTTAGTGGAGTCAGACAAAAACGTCAAGATAATTGGTTCCGTACTTATGTATCAAAATTTGTTAACCATATACGTGCACTAATTACCAATATTCGCATGACTGACCATGGCTGCATGCTCCGCGCTTACAGTAGAAATGTGATTGATTTGATCAATGCTACTAATGAAGCATCAATTTACATCCCGGCGCTTGCTTACACTTATGCTACAAACCCCACGGAAATATTAGTAAAACATGAGGCAAGACATGAAGGCAAATCTAAATATCGCCTGTATGATCTAGCTCGCTTATATTTTGACATCATGACTGGCTATTCTACCCTGCCACTTCAAGTTTTTACCATGTTTGGTTTTGCTGTCTCATTTTTAAGTATTTTGTTTGTGATTTATTTATTTATTCGCAGGTTAATTATCGGGCCTGAAGCCGAAGGCTTATTTACTCTATTTGCAATTTTATTTTTCTTGATTGGTGTTTTGCTCATGGGGCTTGGTATTGTCGGTGAATATATCGGCAGGATTTATAAAGAAGTACGGCGCCGCCCAAGATTTGTGATAAAGAAAGTTTTGAAATAATTTTAAATTTTTAGAGCTGTAAAATGACTACAAAAAAAGTATTAATTCTCGGTATAAATGGTTTCATTGGCAATCAACTGACACAATCAATTTTAAAAAATACCGCTTGGGAAATTATTGGCATAGATTTACAAAACAATAAACTGCAACACAGTATTAATCATCCACGCTTACATTTTAAAATAGGTGATATCACAAAAAATACTGCATGGGTGAATGCGCAAATTGATGCATGTGATGTGGTATTGCCGCTAGCTGCAATTGCTACGCCAGCAATTTATATCACTGACCCGCTGCGTATTTTTACTTTAGATTTTGAAGCAAATCTCGCAATCGTGCGCGCTTGTGTCGCAGCAAAAAAACGTTTAATTTTTCCTTCAACTTCTGAAGTTTATGGTATGTGCCAAGATGCAGAGTTTGATGAAGAAGAAAGTAATTTAGTACTTGGCCCAATCAACAAAGAGCGCTGGATTTATGCCTGCTCAAAACAAATGCTCGACCGCGTTATCTATGCTTATGGCAAACATCAAGATTTAAAATACACTTTGTTTAGACCATTTAATTGGATTGGCCCAACCCAAGATGATATTCATAATTTACCAACAGGCGGCGTGCGTGTTGTTACGCAATTTATTAGCAATATTATTTATGGCAAAGATCTGCAGTTAGTTGATGGTGGTGAACAGCGTCGTAGTTTTACGTATATTGCAGATGGGATTTCTGCTCTCATGAAAATTATCGAAAATAAAGATGGATGTGCTGATAGCAAGATATTTAATATAGGCAATCCAACCAACAATGCTTCCATAAAAGAAATTGCAGAAAAAATATTAGCTATCGCCAAAAATCATCCACAAACTAAAGATCGAGCTAAAAACATCAAAATTGTGAATACAAATTCTAGTCAATACTATGGCAAAGGTTATCAGGATATGCAAAATCGTGTGCCGGCAATTAAAAGAGCACAAGAAATCCTGGGCTGGCAGCCAACTACCACTTTAGATCAAGCGTTAAAGCTAACTGCAGATTATTATTTCAAAGATGCGGGGTTATAAAATGTTGGTGGCAATAAAAGTTGATGTGGATACGGAAATTGGCACGCGTATTGGTGTGCCAAATTTAGCTAAATTATTTCTCGAATTAAAAATTCCTGCAACATTTTATTTATCACTTGGCCCGGATAATACTGGCCGTGCCATCAAACGCATTTTTCGCCGTGGTTTTTTGCAAAAAGTTAGCCGCACTAATGTTGCAGGCAATTACGGCATTCGCACTCTTTTAAATGGTGTGCTGCTACCTGGGCCACATATTGGTAAAAAACATTTTAAATTACTCCAAAATTTAAAAACTCAAGGGTTTGAGGTTGGAATTCATGCTTATGATCATGTCTATTGGCAAAACAATGTAATGAAACTTTCGCAAGAAAAGATTGATCAAGAGTTTAAAAAAGCTACACTTGAATTTAAGCGAATTTTTAATTTGGATCCAGTTACTGCTGCCTCTCCCGGCTGGCAAGCAAACGCAAAAACATTAAAAACCTACCAAGATGCGGGTATTATTTTTGCCAGCGACTGTCGCGGCGAAATTCCATTCTTTCCAAAAATTGCTGACGAAATTTTTACGACACTGCAAATCCCAACTACACTGCCAACTTTAGATGAGCTGCTTGGGCTCCCAGAATTCCCTGCAGAAAAATTAACTACGCATTACTTAGAATTAATGACTCGCGAAATAAATGTCTTAACAATTCATGCTGAGCTTGAAGGTATGAAATATTTAGCGTGGTTTAAAGAATTTATTAAAACAATTTTGGAAAATAAATTTACCTGCGAAAATTTAGGCACAATTGCAAAAAACTTTTTAGCACATCCAAATACAATTCCAGTGTGTGAACTTATCCAAGGCGAAATCCCAGGTCGCAGTGGAAAACTCGCGGTGCAAAATATCAGTGCTTGAAAAATATTAGTGCAGATAATCCAGGGTGTTTTTGCAAAAACTGTTTCACAAACAATCTAACTGGCGTGTAATAACGAAACACACAACTACCTGGGCTATCAAAAGCAGAGCAAGTATATGCAGGCGGAACAGGTGGTGGGTCAATAAAACCAATCACAGTTGCATTATCAGCGGGGGTAGAACTAGCGGGGGTATAAACTGTGATATAGCGCGGGCTACACATTGGGAAAGAGCCATTTGTACTAAAATCATACACACAGGAGAATGATTTTGTATCATTATTATAACTTGCTGATACAAAATGCCCACTGCCACCGAAAGGACATTCCGTTGCATTATCGCTTGCGTGCAAATTATATGTATTTCCTGCTTGATCTCGAATAACTGACCCAAATATAAAATAATACCACGGAGAATCTCTATTAAAAATATCATTCGGTGCAGGACACTGGATGCTCAATTTTTCTGAATAGTAAAAGTTCTGAGTATTTGAAGTTGTTGTATCGTTGTTAATAACTTTCACTGCATAGGTCGCACCATCCGTTAATCCTGACACAACTGTGGCAACAGTTTTGCCATCACCTGATACATTTGCAGAAACTGGAGTCAAGCTGCCAAATTGCACTGTCACTGGCCCATAAAAATCATTGCCATTAATCGTCAGATTTGTGCCATTGTAACCATAATTTGGGCTCAAAGAAGTTATTATTGGATGTGAAATAAAAGTAAAGCCATTCACTGAGGTATTGTTCCCATATCCTGCAGGATTGATTACCGTTACATTAGTTGCCCCAGGTGGATAAGTGTAATTTGTTACAGAAACAGTAATGCTTGTACCATTGGCTGATACATCTTGTACACTCTCATTACCATGATGTCCAAAAATAATACTAGGTAATTCTGCACCATTTTTTGTAAATCCATAGCCGTTAATTGTAACATTTTGTGGAAGCGGAGAATCTGGCAAGCTTGCTGGAGAAATATTTACAATCTCAGGATTTGCAAGCAAAGTAAATGTTAGATCGTTTGAAATTCCACCATCTGGGTTTGTTACATATAAAACAACATCACCGTTATGCCCAGAACAAACTGGAACTGTTACATTCAATGTATCATTTGCAGCTGAAACCCAGCTTGCAGTAGCGTTACAAGATGCACCAAAGTGTACAGTTGGCAGAGTTGCACCTTCTTGCATTAAGTACGCCCCAGTGATTTGTACTTGTGGCCAACCTGACCCCACAGCGCGACTTGGCGTAACATTTGAAATGACAGGAGTATTGTAAGTAAAGTTAACTGTATTTGAAACTTCACTTAAAGGTGGGTTTTCTACAAAGACCCCCACAACTCCAGTTTGAGTTGCCGGAGTGAATAAATTAATAGTTTTGCCATCGGCAGAAACCGTACCATTTGTGATAGTAACATTGCCAAAATGCACCGTAGCATTATGCACAAAATCTGTGCCATTAATTGTAACTGGAGTTGCAACTCGACCTGGCCCAAAAGATGGGGTAATGCTAGTTATATTTGGCCCTGAGTAAAAAGTAAAATTAGCATTAAGAGTTCCATTACCATAAGATCCTGGGTTAATTACGGTAATTTGATTTACTACGCCGGTGTGATTTAAAACCGGAGTTGAAAAAGTGATATTCGTACCATCGGCAGAAACTGCTGTTGCGTTTACAATTGGATAAGCCCCAGCTGACCCAAATTGCACTGTAGGTAAAGCACCGCTTTGATTTAAAAATCCATAACCAGTTAACGTAATCGGCGTCGCATTATTGAAACGCGCTTGATTTGGCGAAACAGATAAAACTTTGGGATTTTGTAGATAAATAAAGTTAAGCGAGTTATCTGAATATTGTGGTGGATCATACATAATCTTTACGGTTACATTTACATTTTGATCACCAACCCCTGGATTACAAGCAGGTACAGTCACATTAAGTGTGGTACCACCTGATACAGAATTAGCAGTTGCATTACAACTCTCGCTACCAAATATCACAATAGGTTTACCATTTACAGCTTCATACAAACCAGTACCAATAATTACTAAATTAGTATTGCCACCTTTTGAAGCCTGATCTGGTGTAATACTAGTTAAATGAATATTTGAATGATATGTAAAGGAAATAGTTACATTACTGCTATCTGGGTTAGTAACCGTAACATTAGGAGTACCTGGCGCATGTGGAGGCACAGTGCCTGTTATTTCAGTACCATCATCTTTATGTGTAAGCGGCGTCGCACTTGTATTACCAAATGACACACTAGCATTTTGCATAAAGCCATAGCCGCTAATCGTAAACGACACGTTTCCAGTTTCAGCTGCACTATGCGGAATAATACTGCCAGTTGGATCAAGGAACGTAAATTTTTGTTCCCAGATAGCAGAAGTGTTGTTTGGGTTTAATACTTTTACAACTGCGTCACCAATAACGTGTGCAGGTAATTCAACTTTTAAAGTAGTACTACTGATAAAAGTCACACTTGGTGAAAGTGCGCTATCAAAATAAACTTTGGCACCTGTTTTAAATCCTGCGCCAACGATAGTAACAAAGGTTCCGCCACCTTTTGGTCCTTTGGCTGGAGTAACGCTAGTAATTCCAGGAGTAAAAGTAAAGCCGCTAGTTAATGTGTTTTGCCCACCATCTGGATTTATTATTGTTACATTTACAGCACCAGATTCACTAACTTTTGGCGTGGTTGCATTTATATGCCCTTGATCAATAACCCTGACATTCCCCGCAGAAAGCGTATTAAATTTAACTGTCGTGTTGCCAGATAGTGAAAAATTCGCACCAAAAATCTCAACTGGATTTTCAGTTTCGACTAAACCAGTGGTCGGCCTGATTGATAACGCTTTTGGATTGGTAATTATATCTAAGATAAAAGACCCAGTTGAAACTTTGCCACCAGCATTAGTTACAGTGATATCAATTGGGGTTTTAACCTCAGGTGCATCAGTATTTGCCATCGATGGTGGTAACACTGGCGTCCCGACCAAATATACTTGCGTGCCATTATTGATTAAATTAAATGCTAAACCAAAATTAGCCAAAATATTTGAAGTAACACTTTGCAGATGGCTGCAACCAAAAACGATGTATTGAGTAATCGGTAAATTATAGTATTGGCCAACAGTCATTAAAAATTCTTGGCCACCAAAATCAATCGTTGGATTTAGCACACGAATTGTCATCTGGTCTTTTACAGCTAAAACTTGCTGCATATACACAGCTGGTGTAGCAACCCAATTTACTAAACTATCACTACCAGAATTCAAACCTAGGCTATAGTTTGCCGGCTTACTATAGCTTCCACTCAAAGCATAATTAACATTCAAACCAATGCGGCTGTCATTTGGCAAACCGTCTTCACCGTTAATAAGTTCACCGACTAAAGCTAATTCAACCTTAGAGTTTGGCATTGAATAAAGCAGCCAATCTAGCTCAGTCGAATAATCATAATACGGAGCGTGTTTGCTAGCGCCAAGCTTAAATTTAAAATGGTCAGAAATTAATTGTTCAAAATTTACGGCGGCCCCAAATCCATAGCTACTTTTAATGCTTTTATCATAGAGCGGTTTATAAATAAGTTCTTCGTAATTAACTGCAAGACCAAGTAAATTCGACCAATGCGGCTGAATATTTACACCGAGACTAACACCACGATTTTCGCCACCTGTGATATGCCGAAAATTTTCATAAGTATCGCGATCACTTCCTATAAAAAATTTTGAGTCAAAGTTTTTGCTCTCGGCTTTACTTGAAAATACATTTAAATTCACATCATGAAAAATTCCCTTAGCAACTAAATATGCATAGGTAGCGCCAAATGCATTTTGGCCAACCCAATTTTTTACTGTGCCAGAATCAAAATCAAAACTCATGTTTTGCTCTAAGCGTTCGATAGTTGCTTTGAGGCGCTGTGATTCAGAAAGAGCAATGCCATATGTTGCGCTGTAGCGATGTTGGCTATCTCCCCACTCTAACGCCAATGAAAAAGCATTGCTGGCACCTAAGCCCTGCGTCCACTGACCTTTTATAGTGTAGCCATAAAGTTTGCTGTATTGACCGCCAAGAGTAAAGGGACCAGTAAATCCAAAATTAGATGCAGAAAAACTAAGCGCTTGATTTTCGTTAGGTAAAGCCGGCTTGGGATAGCTTTCTGTGGAATCAAGTGAATAAATTTGTGCAACCAAAGCGATTGGAATGAATAAAGCGATAAAACTTAATAGCCAAAGAATCCTTTTCATTTAGTTATGCAATTTAAAATTTAGGCAATTGTATCAAAGAATAAAAATTGTAGCAAAAAAATACTAAAGTTTCCTACGCTTGAGGGATCCCGATTTCGCTGAGCCAATTCATATGATCGGTTGGGCGTTCGCTACGCACATCAAAACGTCTTAATGCGTGAACACATAACGCGCCATCAGCAAAACCAAGCAACACTTGATGATCTTCTAAAGAAAAATGACCCTGTAAACATTTAGCTGAAGTTGGTAGTGCCCAAGAAATTTGCACAGAACCGCGCTCAGTTTCAATAAAAGCATTTGGCCAAGGGTCTGCTACGGCACGAATCATATTAAAAGCACGTGCTTGAGACCAAGTAAAATCTAACTTGCCATCTGCTGGTTTTCTACCACCAAAATAAGTTGAGGTTCCAAGTGAACTTTGGCTAATACGCAAAGTTTCTCCGGCAAGAATTCTTGGGATGCTTTGCACTACTAATCTATTAGCTGCAGCTGCACCTTTTAAAATTGAGCTTAAAGCAGTCTCATCCCAATCTAAAGAAATTCTTTCTTGTGCCACAATATCACCAGCATCTGGCTTTTCGAGCATATAATGTAATGTCATACCGGTTTCAGTTTCACCATGCAAAATCACCCAATTTATTGGTGCACGCCCACGATATTTTGGAAGCAAACTGCCATGTAAATTCATGGCACCTAATTTTGGAATATCTAAAAAACGTTGCGGAATCATCTCACGAAAATAAAAGCTAAATAAAAAATCTGGCTGCATTGCTTTAATTTCTGCATAAACTTTATCAGTATTAAAAGGCTCAGTAGTTACTGGAATTCCATGCTTTTTTGCTAATACTGCCGGCGGCTCAAACCAAAGCTCATCTGGTTTTTGCTCATAAGTATAAAGTTTTAATATTTTAATCTTTATTTTTAGTAGACCAGCTAAAGCAGAAGTACCAACTGGAGAAAAACCGCAAACAACTGCAGTAGGCATAATGACTCCTCTTAAATTTATTTAGTTATTTTAGTGATTCGGTTTTTTTGGTTTTTTAGTCAGGCGTTTTATTTCTTCGTGGAAAGCATTCACATCTTGAAAACTTCGATACACTGAAGCAAAACGCACATAAGCAACCTGATCAAGTTTACGCAGCTCTGCCATTACTAGTTCGCCAACTAATTTTGAGCTTACTTCGCGCTCACCAGTTGCACGCAATTTATGCATGATTTTTTGAATCGCCTCTTCAACTTGTTCAGTATTGACCGGGCGTTTTTCTAAAGACTTTAACATGCCAGCACGCAACTTGCGCTCATCGAATGGTAATCTACTGCCATCACGTTTTACTACTCGCGGCATAACTAATTCTGCTATTTCAAAAGTAGTAAAACGCTCGCCACAAATAATACATTCGCGTCGTCTACGCACTTGCTTACCTGCACCAACTAAGCGCGAATCAGTAACTTTTGTGTCTGTTGCGTTACAAAATGGACAATGCATAATAAAACAACAATTAATAATTAGTAATGAATAATTAATAATAGCGGATGAGGTTTATTTATGTCAACGATTTGCCAAATCTTTAAGGGTGCGGCGAATTTAGTTGTGCTGCACTATGTGCAGAAAGTGCATTATGTGCAACATCAGTTGTAGCAGCTATCGATGGTGGCAATGATGCTGGTGGGGCAAGATTTTGAGGCACAAGCGGAGCAAAAATGCTCAAGCCTGCTGATGCTGATAATGAAGCGAAAGACGCTGAGGCTGAGCTTAATGACGCCACACTTGTAAGCGGTTCTGACACCGATCGTTGCATTCCTTCAATTTGAGTAACCCCAACGCTACTACTTACATCAATAGCAAAACTTTGACATTGTGCAGGAATATAACCTTGAGAATGGTTATCATCTGCCAATAATTCAGAGTATTTATCAAGATTATTTAAATTTTCATCCGTAATAATTTTAAGTATTTGAGCTTCTTCTCTGCTAAAATCTATTGAATTTGGATCCATTACCATTTGTGCGGATAATAGTTGGCAATTATCAAAAAAAGATTTCATTTCAAGAAATTTAGTAAAACCACCTCTATGGCAATCGTACAGAGTGATAAACATTTTAAGTGCTGAGGTAAAAATTTGTCGTATAGGTTTTGTTAAACCAGCGCCATGTAAATTTAATTGATCACGTATAAGCCTAATTGCGGAGGTTAAATATTGCGCTTGAATTAGAGTTAAAAAACTATCGCTAGTACTTGCGGATGCAACACGCATACCAGCCTCCAATTGTTTTAATAAAGCAGGGCCAGGATTGCCCATAAGGAGGCTTCGAGCCAAACCTGCAATACTAATTGAAATGCCTGAGTCGCGAATACATAGCTCATCTACAATACGCTGCACAAAAGCATCTTGTTTTTCTTCTTGCTGGTCAGATAAACTTCTTGCCACCAAAAAAACTCTGAACGTATCCCAAGCACGTGCAAAACGCTGAATTAGAGAGAGTATCGCATTTGACCTCGCTTTATCATCTACGCCTTCGATTTGCGGCAAATTGTGAGTTAATGCTTGAGGCAATGCTTCGGTACAACTTACACGCAAATTTGCAACTTGGGCATCAAGGGCTGATTGAGCCGCAGATTTTTCTTTAGCTTCTTTATCTTCTTTTTTCTCTTCTCTGTGTCCTTTTTTATCTCTTACTCTATTCTCGGATTGCTTTAATTTTTTCTTCCGTTCTTGTGCATTTACTTGCTCTAATCGTTGCTTTTCTTCCTGCTCTAATTTCTTTTTCTTTTCTTGTTCCAATTGCTGCTTATGTTTTCTCATTTCATCTTCTTGCTCGCGCTCTGCTTTGCGTTTTTTTACAATTTCTTCAAGAACTATTTTAGGCGTGACTTTTGCTTCTGTTGTAAATCGTTCTTGAGCATATTCACTCTCATTTTGAGTAAGAAACATTGGAAACGCAATATTGTAAAGTGTCCGTAGTTTGTCCTGCGCTCCTTCTTTCTTACCGTGCTCTGCTTGTGCCATTTCTGCTTTTAACATGGCGGATGAAGAACAAGAAATTGCTGCCATACTTGCACTAACAAGGTGTCGATTTACCGCATGTTGTGGCGCCATAGCTGCAGCGCTTAATGACGGCCCACCTTTTTGATCTTTTAATTCGCCCGCTTCACACAATATACCACTAACCTGCCGCATAGTATCAGCACTAAACTTTACAGGATTTAAAACTCTAATTACGCCATTTTCATCATCACATACAATGCCCTCTTTACCTTTTGGAAAATATTTTTCTTGATTAAAGGCATTAAATAGTTGTCGTAATCTCTGATCACCTGCATTCATCATCCTTATAGTCACACATTCCGGTCTAATGGGTGGAACAAAATTAATCACTAGCAATTGCTCAAACTTTGAAAATTGCCTTCTAAAATCTTTCCATGATGTCAGTACCAGTAATTGTTCTTTTGACGATTTTTTTTCTTCTTTCATCCCGCCATTCAGGTTTTTTTGCTCTTTAGATTCTTTTTGCTCAGATTCTTTTTTCTCTTGTTTTGAATCTGGAGCGGAATTTTTTGCATCTGATCCTGATTGTTCGTTTCGCCTTCTGTGTTTTTTTTCATTGTGTTCATCTATAGCGTGAGCAAGCACTTCTCTGCCTTGTTTAGATGGTTTTGAGCGGGCAGAGCAGCATCCATATATTACAGCAAGTGCAGCTGCTCCAACTTCGATAGCAACACCAAATGGGCTTTTTACCCAAGACCAAGCAGTTCTAGCACACCTTTTAAATAATCCCGGCGAAGAAGCTGGTTCAGCTGGTGCAGCTGGTGTAACAGCGCCAGCGCTAGCAGATGATTGCGATTTTGACTCCGGCTGTTTTAGCTCTGATTGTTTTTCTGTTGTAGCTGTATGTTGCAGTGCAAGCTTTTTTTCAATCTCTGCAGCTTTATTAAGAGTGTTTGCGACAGTGAGATAACCCATGTCACTTGCTTCTTTTGCTAAGGCTTGTAATCCAAGCGGGCTATGATCGGCCCAGCCCAAAGCAAAATAATGCAATATCTGATCAGCGTGACTTGCTGGAAAATGAGGGAGGACAGAACAAAACGCATGCATTGGAGCATCAAACATAGACAATGGGTGATATGTTTTTAATACTTCATCTACAGTCGACAAATCCTTGATCTTCCCTGCACATTCAAAAACAAATGATAAATATAAAACTTGATTAAATAGTGAAGCTCTTACTTTTATCATGTTTTGCTTATCATTTGATAAAGAATTAATATTGAAACACACCCCGTCTATATCACCTCTTTTGCATTCCTCTCCAATTGGTAACCCCTGCATAAATGATCTATCAAAATTAAGATATGTAGTCATTGGGTTATTTTTATTCTGTAAATAACTAGGTGCTTGTTTGGGTATGAATAAAAATCCTGAAGTTTGAGATCTACATACAAATGGAATTAACGGAACATTCGAAGAAGAAACTATTTCCCTAGAAGTATTATCACTTAGCTTCACAACTCTTAAGTTATCTTTTGGAGCTCGCGGAGGCGTAAATTCCCATGAATTACTAAGTTTGGAGCCAAATTTGTGCGCAATATTACGTAAATGCAGGAAACGATTCGTATATATTGTCAATATATGAGGCATAGCCTCTTTTTCTTTTTTTCCCTTTATGCAAAAATCAAAAATGTACCCAGCCATCTCCTCTGCTTTGTTAAGAAATAATCTACATCTTTGAGCTATAAGGGCATCACTAGATAACAAATCGCCAAAAGAAAAAATAGCCTCAAGCTTTAACATTAAAGCTAACCCATGCACTGAATTAATTATTTTAGGTAATAATCTACTAAGCAAAAGCATACCATCACGCGAAAATTTTTCTAATTTATCTGCCCAGTCTTTGTCTGATAATATTATAATTTCGTTCCAGGGAATATCATCAAAAAGTTGATTATATTTAAGCATCATATTCGTAACATTGTCATTTCCCCTTTCAATTTTCTGGGGTCGTGAAATAATTGATCTACGATCTGGATCGAATACCTCTAATTGTGAAATAATTGATTTAGAGTCGACATTGAACGTTGTCTTACGCTCTGATACATCTGAAATACTTTGCTGTGCTTCAAATTCTGACAACCTCTGGGGTATGATGGCTTGTAATGCGTTTGTTTCTGGAGTTGCTTCAATTCTATTTTGAGAAGGGCGAATAGGCCGCGGAATTATCGGCGCTTCTGCCATTGCTGCAGGATTAAATAATAACAAAGATATCCAGATTAATTCGATCAGGCTTCTTCTATGAGTTGTATTTCTTTTGTTTGGTTTTGGCATAACACACCTGGTAAAAAAAACAATAGCGTCTAAGCACTTTTTATTTTTATTTTACACATGATAAATTAAGAATTTCTTAAATGAGAGATATTTTTTAAAAATCTTAAACTTCTTCTGCGCTAAAAAACTAGAAAAAAATACCACGGGTTTTGTCCGTGGTATTTATAAAAATATCCTTCTGTTTACAACAAACAATTATTTTTCGTAAACCGGAAATTTACTGCATAAAGCTACAGCGTTTTGTTTTACTCGAGCAATGACCTGTTGATTACTCATATCGCTCAAAATATCACAAATCCAATTAGCTACCTGTTCCGCTTCAGCTTCTTTGAAACCGCGAGTAGTAATTGCTGGCGAACCAATGCGTAAACCGCTTGTAACCATTGGCGGCTGTGGATCATTTGGTACAGAGTTTTTATTCGCCGTAATATTTGCAAGAGCGAGTGCGGCAAGCGCATCTTTACCGGTAATTTTTCTTGAAATTAAGCTCAACAAGAATAGATGATTATCTGTGCCAGCAGAGACAACATCAAAACCTCGCGCCATCATCACTTTTGCCATCGCTTTTGCATTTTTAATTACTTGCTGTTGATAGTCTTTAAAATCAGGTAACATTGCTTCTTTGAATGCAACTGCTTTTGCCGCAATCACATGCATTAATGGCCCGCCTTGTAGTCCTGGAAATACCGCAGAATTTAATCTTTTTTCAAGATCAGGATTTGCTTTTGCCATCACAATACCGCCACGCGGTCCGCGTAATGTTTTATGTGTAGTTGAAGTAGTAACATCAGCAATTTTTATTGGTGATGGATAAAGGCCTGCGGCAATTAAGCCCGCAACATGCGCTATATCTGAAACCATAAAAGCACCAACTTCATCGGCAATCTGGCGAAATCTTTGCCAATCTACAATGCGTGAATATGCTGAAAAACCAGTCATAATCATTTTTGGCTTATGTTCGCGAGCTAATTTTGCAACTTGCTCATAGTCAATTTCGCCAGTGCGCGGATTTAAGCCATATTGAACTGCTTTATACATCTTCCCAGAAAAACTAACTTTGGAGCCGTGTGTCAAATGGCCGCCATCAGCTAGACTCATACCCATTACGGTGTCACCCGGTTCAACAATTGCCATGTAAGCTGCGGCATTTGCTTGTGACCCAGAATGAGGTTGCACATTTACATAATCAGCACCAAATAATTGCTTGGCGCGCTCAATTGCTAAGTTTTCTGCAATATCCACATACTCACAACCGCCATAATAACGTTTGCCAGGATAACCTTCGGCGTATTTATTGGTCAACACGCTGCCTTGTGATTGCACCCTAATCGGGCTGGTGTAGTTTTCTGAAGCAATTAATTCAATATGTTCTTCCTGCCTCTTTAATTCACTCTGCATTGCCTGCCAAATTTCACTATCAAAATCCGCTACATTCAAATTTTTTTTAAACATTTTTCATCTCCAAAAAAAATATAATTTATATAATAGTACCCGCAATTATTTTATGTGTAAAAATAAACCCCTATAGAAAAAACCTTGCGCGATGGGGGTTTGTTAAGGGGGAGAATCGCGATTCTCCCCCTTAACTGCAAGCGCGAATTTACTTCGCGCGCCGCATCAAAACAAGGAAACAATTCCCGCTAAAACTTAGCGGGAATTGCTGTAGTTTATGCTTTTTGATTGCACCCTAATACATTCACTAATTTATGCCGCACTACTTTTTTAATTGCATCGCGTGCTGGCGCCAAATATTTGCGCGGATCAAAGTTTGCTGGATCTTCGGCAAAACTCTTACGAATTAGCGCGGTCATGGCCAATCTCAGATCAGAATCGATGTTGATTTTACAAACCGCCATACCAGCTGCTTTACGTAGCATATCTTCTGGCACACCTTTTGCTCCAGGCATTTTACCACCAAATTTATTAATCATTTCTACATATTCTGGCAACACTGAAGATGCGCCATGCAATACAATCGGAAAACCCGGCAAACGCCTACCCACTTCTTCTAAAATATCAAAGCGCAATTTTGCTTCGCCCTTAAACTTATAGGCGCCATGGCTAGTGCCAATTGCAATTGCTAGTGAATCAACTCCGGTTTTTGTTACAAATTCTTCGACTTCATTTGGGTCGGTATATAAAGCATGTTCTGCTGCGACTTTAATTTCATCTTCCACACCAGCTAAGCGACCAAGCTCAGCCTCGACGACAACATTACGTGGATGTGCATACTCAACAACTTTTTTCGCAAGCGCGATATTGTCATTGAGCGGTAAATGTGAGCCATCAATCATGACTGAAGTAAAACCACCATCAATACATGATTTGCATAATTCAAATGAGTCGCCATGATCTAAATGCAAGCAGATAGGTAAATTAGTTTCGATAATTGCTGCCTCAACTAATTTCATCAGATAGGTATGATTTGCGTATTTTCTGGCGCCGGATGAAACCTGTAAAATTAGCGGCGCATTTTCTTCTTTGGCAGCCTCGGTAATCCCCTGCACAATTTCCATATTATTTACATTAAACGCGCCGATCGCATAACCGCCGGCATAAGCTTTTTTAAACATTTCTTTGGTTGTAACTAATGGCATTTTTATCTCCTTTCTCAGTTTTAAAGTCGGCGTATTCTAACACAAAATAATTCGCAGACTTCAATTCTTTTAAAACCTTTTGAAATATCTGTAAAATATCATAATCATTTGATTATATTACAATTTAAATATATAAAAACATGTAAAAAAAATTGTTAATATAATCAATAAGCTGCAATGCGCACGGCAAAACATCAAATTATATAAATTAGGAGACATCTAAAATACCGCCAGTGAAAGATATTTTATTGGAGCCAACCTTGCACCTAGGCAAAGGCAAATAAAGACAGATAAGAATTTGCAAAAGGTTTTAAAAGAATTGGGATTTAAACTAAGAGAAAATATGTAAACAACATGCTCTCTTATCATCCATCAATCAGAAACTCTTCTAAACTTTGCCCTCTCACCCAGGCAGTTGCAAACTCTTTCTGATTAATTACCGTTAGTTGTTGGCTTGGGAATTGTTTAGGAAACCAGCTAAATTCTAGAGCATCACAATTACCGCGTTTTACTTCAATAAAATTTTCGTTGGCAGCAACAAAATCAATTTCATGATTTTTGTTTTGCCAAAATTTTAACGGTGCTAATAATTCATCGCCGGTAATTGCCGTTCGTCTTAGTAGCTCTTGCGCTACCAACCATTCATGCCACATTCCTTGTTCAACCTCTGATAACTGCAAAAAATCTTTTGGGCTGCGAACTCTCGCTGGGTGATAGGCGACAGCAACCAATAAATTAGTGAAATGATATTTACATTCTTTGCGTAAAATTAGCATTTTTTTGTGCTGATCCCATTGATAAGCTGGGGTAACACAACATAAATCACTTAGGATTTCGACATAATTATGAGCAACAGTATTGTTTGCTAGCCCAGCTTCGCGCGCCAATTTTGCTTGCCCAAGTGCTGTACCACCAAAACGAAATAATGCATTGATAATATTGAACAGACTTGTTCTGGAGCGCCCAGATTTTGTAACCTCTCCTTCAACCCAATCACGCACTAATTCAATTACATATTCGGGAATAGTGCCAAAAGTCGCAAGTTCATTGCAGGCAATCGGCGATCCACCAGAAAGCAAGTAGGCGATTAATGTCTCGTTACCCAATGATTGGTGACATACCCTATGAAATTCACGATATGCAACAGGAGTGAAAAGATAGCTCGTTCTTGATAATTTACCTTTTCTTCCTGGTAATTTTTCCGCGCCCCGTCTTAGGTCTGTTGCCTTAGAGCCTGTAGTAATAATTAATATCTCTGCTAGTTTACCTTTATCGGCCATTTTTTTTAGGACCAATTCCCAGTTTGGCACCGAAGTAATTTCATCAATAAAAATCCTCTTAACACTGGCATTTTTCGCGAAAGACACAACTAATGCTTCCAACTCTTTTTCTAGTACTCTTGGATCTAAGATGTCGTCACCATTTAAATAAAATGCAGTTCCCTCTCCGAATTTTTCAATAGTTTTAACAATCTCTTGTTCCAACCAAGTGCTTTTCCCGTATTGTCTGGCGCCACGAATTATTAATATGCCTGGTTGCGAAGGTAATTCTGGTAGACCAAAATCCATTTGGAAAATATATGAAGAATTGAGCAGTCTTGAAAGGTGTGGAAACATTTCCGTTTTGTCTAGCACGCCACAAGAAAGGTTTTTGTTTATATCGGTATAGTTCATTTTACTTTCCATCTCCTAACGTTGATGGCGTTAGTATACCTAACGTTACCGACGTTAGTCAAAGAATAATTTAAGGCATGGCTTGCTACAATGCCTTAGTGTCGGCGATGGTGACGGTGATTTTAAGCGTAAATCTTATATCTTTCTCTTTCCTTTCTATGCAAAAATAAATTATTTTAAAATCAATATATTGCAAAAAATGCTGGTAATTTTATTTATGCTAATTTTGCAACACATTGATTTTTAATAAAATATTTTTTACATAAAATGGGGATTCTACAAAATGCTAAATAAGTAGAATGCACCTTCCAGCAAAGTTAAAATGTCACCCTATTATTAATTTATTGTATTCTCTTACTTAATTAAATATAAACAAGAGAAAGAATATCAGCTTCGTTTTTTGCAACTTCGCGCAAAAGATAAACGCCTTATTGAGTTATGCTAAAGTAAAAACCATGCTAAAATTTCTTTAATTTAATGTGTGGCGAAAAAGGACGCAAATATTTTTTGTATAAAATTCAAGTAAAACCACCATCATCACCACTAAAATCAACCCAACTTGCCATTTTATACTGAATTATACTTGCAATGTATAATTATACTTTTATAATATAAAGCTGTCTAAAACTCTTCAACAGGCCACCAATATGGAAAAAGATCCTTGGCACTATCCGCGTTTTGAGCTGGCGAAACAAATCCTGGGTATGTTTGAAACTAAAATATCCAGCGCTTTGGTTTTTTTTGCTCCACGCCGCATGGGGAAAACTGAATTTTTATGTAAAGATATTTTACCGCTTGCAACTAGTAAGGGCTGGAATGTGTTTTATTTTAGTTTTCTGGATGTTGGGGTAAATGCAACTGTTGAGTTCACACAAACCTTAGCTACTTTTTCAGAACGAAAAGGCATTTTGGGTAAAGCGCGTCGTTTATCCAAAATTGTGAAGAAAATTAGTGGCGGAGTAGCTGGTGTCAATGCTGAAATTGAACTGCGTGAATCAGTGAAGTTGCATGCCAATCTAAAAGAAATATTTGCACATCTCGCAGCAAAAGGGCAACTCCTGTTGCTTTTGGATGAAGTTCAAGTTTTGGCTAAAGACCCTGCTAATATCAATTTTATCGCCTCATTACGTACCGCTCTGGATATTTATAAAGATGATATCAAGGTTATTTTCACTGGATCGTCTCAAAATGGACTGCGGCGCATGTTCTCGCAGGCAAATGCGCCTTTCTTTCATTTTGGACAAAATCTACCTTTTCCTGAATTAGAACGTGGGTTTACCGAGCATTTGGCTGATATGTTTAAAATAGTCACAGGACGAACCTTGGACCGCGACTTGTTGTGGAAAACCTTTCAAGAAATACGACGAATTCCGCAATTAGCTAGAGCGTTAGTTGAACGCCTAGCTTTAAACCCAGGACTTACTATTGAAAAGGCTAAAACTCAATTAATGGCAGAAATTTTTGATGCACGAGCTTTTGCCGATACCTGGGAAAAGTGCTCGGCTCTTGAACAGTTATTATTGCGTAAAATTGCGCAGGATTTAATTTCGGCTCTGTTTAGTGTGGAGTTTAGACAACAAATTACTAAAGAACTTGGAATTAAAAGTATATCTGCTTCAACTATGCAAGCAGCTTTGCGTACCCTGCAACGCAAAGAATTAATCGGCCGCTTGGGAGAAAGGGGCGGTTATTTTATCGAGGATCTTAATTTTAAAAATTGGTTATGCCTGGATCAAGAAAAATAATTTTCCTCTTACCTGAAATACAGGAAAAATACATTAACATTTTGATTATATTACAATTTAAATATATAAAAACATGTAAAAAAAATTATTAATATAATCAATATGTTGGAATTCATGCACCCTAAAATTTATTGTATCTAATTGATTTAAAACAAATTTTTAATAAGATGGCTTTATCTTACGGCCTTTAACGCTTCAGACAAAGTTTGCACTGCGATGACTTCAATTTCTGACAATGGTTTTTTTGGTGTGTTAGCTTTTGGTACGATGGCTTTTTTGAAACCATGTTTAACTGCGGCTTTTAATCGTTCTTGGCCGCTTTGCACTGGGCGAATCTCACCTGCCAAACCCACTTCACCAAAAACTATCAGATTTGGATCAAGCGGCCGATCACGCATACTCGAAAGCACGGCTAATAACAATGCTAAATCTGCGCCAGTTTCAGTGACGCGCACACCACCCACCACATTAATAAATACATCTTGGTTGTATGTTGGAACCCCGCCATGCCGATGCAGCACAGCAAGCAACATCGCCAAACGATTTAAATCCAAACCAACCGTTACCCGCTTTGGATTCATTAAATGACTTTCATCAACAAGTGCCTGCACTTCAACCAATAATGGCCTGCTACCTTCCCAAGTTACCATAACCGAACTGCCAGCAACTTGCTTTTCATAATGTGATAAAAAAATTGCTGATGGATTGCTAACTTCGCGCAAGCCGCGATCAGTCATAGCAAATACACCTAATTCATTTACAGCACCAAAACGATTTTTGGTGGCGCGAATCACGCGATAACGACTATCTTTATCACCCTCAAAATACAGCACACAATCAACCATGTGTTCAAGCACGCGTGGCCCAGCGAGTGTGCCTTCTTTAGTCACGTGCCCCACAATAAATAAAGCTGTACCAGATTGTTTAGCAAACCGTACTAATTGCGCTGCACTTTCACGCACTTGGCCAACACCACCGGGGGCTGATTGCAAAACTTCGGTATAAATAGTTTGGATTGAATCGATCACCATAACTTGCGGCTTTTGCTCGGATGCGATCGCCATGATGCGCTCTACTTGAGTTTCAGCCAGTAACTTTAATTTATCTTGCGGTAATTCAAGCCGACGCGCACGCATGGCAATTTGCTGCAATGACTCTTCGCCCGTAACATAAAGTACAGAATGTTCTTTACCAAGGTTGCACAAAGCCTGTAAAAGCAGGGTGGATTTGCCAATCCCAGGATCGCCACCAACTAATACGACAGACCCAACTACAAGCCCACCACCAAGCACACGATCCAATTCAGATATTTCAGCATTAAACCGCGGCACAGAATCAAGCTTCACATCCAAAAGATTAACCACGGTATTTGAAGCAGTAGCGGCATACCCAGCAAATCTTGAATTCTGCTTTATCACAACATCTTCGACGATACTATTCCACGCACCACAATCTGTGCACAACCCAACCCATTTTGGAAATTGCGCACCGCATTTCTGGCAAGTATAAATAATTTTTTCTTTTGCTGGCATATTAAGAGAAAATATAACATGTGCAAAAAATATTCAATACCGAAGTTATTTGATTGGTAAATATATTGGCCAAGACTGAACGCCTGATATAAACTACATCATGTTTTACAAAGATTAGGAGATTTGCATGATTATTCTATATGGGATTTTAGCGATTATCGTGGTAATGCTGCTTTTAGGTGTCAAAATTTATAATGACATGGTGCGTTTAAAAAATCAGATGCAAGAGGCTTGGAGCGATATCGATGTGCAATACAAACGGCGTTTTGATCTGATTCCAAACTTAGTGGAAACAGTAAAGGGCTACGCAAAACACGAAAATACTATCTTCACGCAGGTGGTCGAGCTCCGCAATCAAGCAAATTCCACAACATCACTTATTGAAAAAGATAAGGCTGAAGCTGGGATATCTCTGGGTTTAAATAAACTATTTGCTTTAGCGGAAAATTATCCTGATCTTAAAGCCAGTGCAAATTTTATTGACCTACAAAAAAACCTGACTGATATCGAAGAACAAATTCAAAATGCTCGGCGTTATTATAATGGAGTTACACGCGATTATAATACTAAAATTCAGTCTTTTCCTGATAGTTTTGTCGCAGGGCTTTTTCACTTTACTCAAGCTGAATTTCTTAAGCTTGAGTCTGATGCTGAAAAACAGCCGACAAAAGTATCTTTTTAATTTAACTCATTTCTTAAAATGAATTTTATGCAACGCACTAAAAAATTATTATTTATCATTGGCGCAATTTTTATCTTGTTATTTTCTTCGGCTGGGTTTGCTGCGCCAGCGCAAATAGATGCACCGGTAATAAAATCCTTCAAAAGTCTAATTGAAGTCAAACCTGATGCGTCACAATTAGTTACCGAAACCATTAATATAACAACTGATGGCGAGCTTATTAAGCATGGGATTTATCGCGACTTCCCAACTGTTTATCCAAAAAATGACGGCAAAAAACATAGAGTAAGCTTTAAAGTGGTTGCAGCTACACTTGATGATAAACCTGTAGCTTTTCACACAGAAAGGCTTGCTAATGGTGTAAGAATTTATCTTGGGAGTAGCAATACTTATTTACCAAAAGGAAATTATAGCTTTGCTTTAACCTACTCTACTTCGGGTCAAATTGGGTTTTTTAACGATCATGATGAGCTTTATTGGAATGTAACTGGAAACGGCTGGGTTTTTCCGATTGAAAATGTGGAAGCATTTGTAAAATTGCCGGAAGGTGCCTATCAAAATATCACTGATTTTACCGCTTTCACTGGAGTTTTTGGGGATCGCGGCCAACATTACCGCGCTTCACTCCAGCAAGACGGAAGTGTCGCATTTATAACGACAAAAGCGCTTGCGCCATATCAAGGGCTAACAATTGTAGTTGGCTGGAAAAAGGGCTTCATAACACCACCATCAGGACTTTTAGCAGCATTAAATATTGAACCTGCTGATTTTGCTGCTTTTGATACTTTATTTTTTGGTTTAATTATTTTACTAATTTACTATTTAATTATCTGGTATAAATTTGGGCGCGACCCAAACACAATCACGATTGTTCCTGAATACTATCCACCACCTGGGTTTTCTCCAGCCGCATTACGCTATATTTTAGATATGGGCTATGATATTAGGGTTTTTGTCGCCGCAATTTTAAGCTTAGCTGTAAAAGGATATTTGACGATTAAAGAGGCAAAACCCAGTTATTTCACGCTACTTAAATTACCGAATTTTTCTGGTGAATTATCAAAAGCTGAGAAAGTTATTGCAAATGGATTGTTTAAAAACTCTAGCACACTAGAATTAAATAAAAATCTTGATATAGCAGAAGTAGAAAAAGCTCACAAAACAGAATTAAAAAATGAATTTCAACAAACTTATTTTGTCACTAATCACGGTTTTTTATATGCGGGTATTATTATTTCTGCCTTAGTGATTTTTGCCACTGTTTTGATCGAACCAACCTTAGCTTTCATAGCATATATCAGCATATTTATTGCAATAATTTTTTTAAGACCAGTAAGAACTTCAATTGCTACAAAAAAATTTGGTTGGCGCATAATCTTACAAATAGCGCTAATTGGAGCATTTATTTTAATTGTTTCTAATTTTTCAAACATGGCAGTGAGCGCATGGATATCCTTAGTTTTGTGTATTTTGCTGGTTGGCATAAACGTATTATTTAAGTTTTTATTAAAAAGACCTACATTGATTGCAGAAAAATTAAACGCCCACACTAAGGGCTTTAAAATGTTTTTAGAAGCCACTGAAAAAGATCGCATGAATTTTCGCAATCCACCGGAACGTACCCCAGAGTTATTTGAAAAGTATTTACCTTATGCGCTAGCTCTTGGTGTTGAGCAAAAATGGGCTGAGCAATTTACAAATATACTAGCAAAAGCAAAGTATGAACCAACTTGGTATCACGGATATTATTCAGGCTTTAGCCCGGTGAATTTTTCTCATGTATTATCCGACTCTTTTTCAAATGTAATTAGCTCAAGCATTACCCCACCCGGAACAACTTCTGGCTTTAGTGGTGGCGGATGTTCTGGCGGCGGTGGCGGTGGGGGCGGAGGCGGCGGCTGGTAGTCAGCGCTGATTAGTATTGCTATTTATAGTTTAAATTTGTTATGCTTAGAAAATTCTAAAGAGTGCATAACAGCAAATATTCAAACTAAAACTATGACAATACCCAAAGGAAATTTAATAATAATTGCCGCTGCATCCGGCACTGGCAAAACGACTCTAGCAAGAGCGTTGGTAAGCGAATTAAATAATATTAAGATTTCTGTTTCACACACAACTAGGCCAATTCGCGCCAAAGAAATTGCTGATCAACATTATTTCTTTGTGAGTCAAGAAACTTTTGATGGGATGATTAAACAAAATGCCTTCATTGAGCACGCCGAGGTATTTGGTTATTGCTATGGCACTTCAAAGCAGTGGCTAGAAGAGCAGTTGGTGGCAGGTTTTGACGTCATTCTTGATATTGACTGGCAAGGTGCGGCAGCAATTCGTAAGCTTATGCCCTGTTTTAGTATTTTTCTTCTGCCACCTTCAAAAAAAGAATTAAGGCTACGTTTAGAAAGAAGAAAACGCGAAGCTGCAGATATAATTGAGGCGCGTCTTAAGGCTGCAAGCAGCGAAATTGCGCATTATCATGAATTTGACTATCTGGTAATCAATGATAAATTTGATCAAGCAATTAATGATCTAAAAAATATTGTCTTGGCTGAACGGCTAAAAAAGCCTCTACAAGCAATTAAATATGCAAATTTGCTCAAAGAACTGCTAGAATAGCTTTAGAAGCTTAAAATTGAATTATTTTTATTATAAAACAGAAAAGAGGTAATTATTATGGCGCGAGTTACAGTTGAAGATTGTTTGGGTAGTGTAAATAATAGGTTTGAGTTGGTGCTGCTTGCAACAAAGCGTGCACGGCAAATCGCCAATGGTGGCGCAAGGCCTTTGGTCCCAGAAGAGAATGATAAACCCACTGTCATCGCGCTTCGCGAAATTGCCGAAGGCTTAATCGATAAAAGTTCTTTTGAAAAACG
Source organism: Gammaproteobacteria bacterium (assembly GCA_023480665.1). Classification (GTDB taxonomy): domain Bacteria; phylum Pseudomonadota; class Gammaproteobacteria; order UBA9339; family UBA9339; genus JAMCWR01. The sequence continues at coordinate 13,522 of JAMCWR010000044.1, read as the reverse complement.
TCCGGTTGATCCAAAAGAATTAATACCACTTGCTGAAACAACTGAGGAACAAGCTGAAGAGCAAAGTTAATACATCAACAATAGTTACTCGAGCAAAATAGAGCACAGTGCATCTTTATAAACAACTACACAAAACACTTTCCTATCTAGAAAAAGATAAAATTGAGCAAATTTATCAAGCTTATTTATTGGCTCAAGAAGTTCATCAAAACCAAAAACGCGATAATGGCGAAAGCTATATTATTCATCCTGTAGCAGCAGCAATGATTCTTGCTAATATGCACATGGATTATCAAAGCATCATCGCTGCTTTATTGCATGATGTAATTGAAGACACTCCTATTACAAAAAATGAAATTGCCAAACAATTTGGTCAACAGGTTGCTGAATTAGTCGATGGGGTTACTAAACTTACGCAAATTGAAGCTTCAAGTAAAGCTGAAGCTCAAGCCGAAAGCTTCCGAAAAATGGTGCTTGCAATGTCACGCGATATTCGGGTGATATTAATTAAACTTGCCGACCGCTTGCACAACATGCGAACCATTGGTGCAGTAGTGCCACACAAAAGAATCCGCATTGCTAAAGAAACGCTAGATATTTATGCGCCAATTGCAAACCGTCTGGGTATGCATGAAATCTATGTTGAGCTAGAAAATCTCTCTTTTGCTGCGCTTTATCCGAGACGCTATCGCGTTTTACAAGATGCAGTAGAAAAAGCTAGCGGCAATCGTAAAGAGATCATGAAAACTATCGAGCAAGAAATAAAATTGGGCTTTGCAAAAAGTAGTTTGAGTGATTACAAATTTTATGGCCGTGAAAAACATTTATATAGCATCTACCGAAAAATGCGCGTACGGCATGCTTCTTTTTCCACAATTATGGATGTTTATGCTTTTCGAGTTTTAGTAAATTCGATTGATGATTGTTATCGAGCTTTGGGAGTTTTGCACAGCGTTTATAAGCCTGTGCCAGGGAAGTTTAAAGATTACATTGCAATCCCAAAATATAATGGTTATCAATCTCTGCATACCATACTTTTTGGCCCGTATGGTGTACCAGTTGAGTTACAAATTCGCACTCAAGCTATGGATCAATTTGCAAATAGTGGCATTGCCGCGCATTGGTTATATAAGGCTAACGATAAAGTTCAAGATGCTGCACACATTCGGGCGCAGCAGTGGATTAACAACCTTCTTGAAATGCAGCAAAATACTGGCAGCTCATTAGAATTTATTGAAAACGTCAAAATTGATTTATTCCCTGATGAAGTTTACCTGTTTACGCCAAAGGGCCATATTTTAGAATTGCCTCGCGGCGCTACAGTAGTTGATTTTGCTTATGCAGTTCACACAGATATTGGCAATACTTGTATCGCAGCAAGAATCGATCACCAATTTATGTCGCTTGCAACAGTGTTAACAAATGGCCAAACTGTTTCGATTATTACCGCACCAGATGCAAAACCAAATCCCGGCTGGTTAAATTTTGCTGTTACAGCAAAAGCTCGGAGTGGTATTCGAACTTTTCTAAAAAGTCAGAAACGTTCTGAAGCAATTGCGCTTGGCAAACAATTACTCGAAAATGCATTGTCTGAACTTGTAATCGATTTTAAAAAAATTCCGCCACATGCTTTTGAATTAGTATATAAAGAAGCAAAATTGAAACAGCTCGATGATCTCTATGAAGAAATCGGTATGGGAAACCGGCTGGCGGTTTTCGTAGCACATCAATTATCAAATGCTATAGAAAAACAGGCTGCTGTATCTGAACAGCATAAACATGAGTTAAAACCTCTATTAATTCATGGCGCCGAAGGCTTAGCTATAACTTTTGCAGGTTGCTGTAATCCAATACCCGGCGACGCAATTGTTGGTTATTTAAGCACCGGGCATGGCCTTGAAATTCATACCGAGGATTGCCCAAGCGCTGCAAAACTTCGAAAACAGCCCGAAAAATATTTGCATGTACGTTGGGCTGATGATGTTAGTGGTGATTTTAAAGTGATATTGAATGTGGAGATTATTAATCAACCTGGATCTTTAGCCGCAGTCAGTAAAGCAGTGGCAGCGGCAAATTCTAACATCGATGATATCAGCATGACCGAGCCAAGCACCGGCTATCACTTAGTTACACTAAAGCTATTGGTAAAAAACATTGCCCACCTTGAGAGAGTGATTCGGCATCTCAGCAGCCTTCCTGTTGTAGTTGGTGTAATTAGAAAAAAAGGGTAAAAATATATATATAATTAAAATCAAGCCTAACTCTATTTTGTCTCCTAACAACGCACGCTGAGGCTTTGCTGGTGCATTTCGCGAAATGGCTCGCCCTCGTCCCTCGGGCTGCGCTTTATTTTCGCTACATACACCAGCAAATCCTTTAAGCGTGCTTGTGCTAAACTAGACATATTGAAATTGACAGAGCGCTAGCTTCATGCGCCGCTACAATCTTTTCTTGATGAAAAATGCTTGATTTTACTAGAATTAAAGGGTAGGATTTTTACGTTGGTTTGATTCATCCATACAAATATTTTTCACTTTTATAAAAGAGGAATTATTACAATGTTAAAGAAAACATTACTTGTAAGTGCTTTTGCACTTGGTCTTAGCACAATTGCTTTTGCAGGCGGACTACCTGAAGAGCCAATGGCTGCACCACTCGCCACTTCTGATACAGGCGTTTATATTGGATTAATTGGCGGTTATGTAAACACCAATTGGGACAATCTTAAATCTACCATCACTGCCAATGCGAATAATTTTGGTCTAAAAGAAATTAATGAAGGCGGATTTGGTGGCGGTGCTTATATTGGTTACGACTTCACCAAATACCTAGCTGCTGAATTTGATTATAACTATTATTTCAATAAACCAAAGGTTTCAGCATTCCTTAATGCTGCAGTTGCTGATATCTTTGAAGTTAAGAGTGAGCAAGCTTTTGGGTTATTTGGCAAAATAAAGGCTCCTGTGTATGACAACTTTGACTTATACGCAAAGATTGGTGTTGGCTATCTCTACAGCCAAGTACATGCTTTAAATCCATTGTTTAAAGACAAGGATTACGGAACTTTTAATGTTGCCTTCGGAGTCGGTGGTGACTATTATATTACTCCAAACGTAATCGCTGGTGCTTCTTGGACACGTTATTGTGGCCAACCAAAACCAGGTGATATTAATGTCAGTAACTTACTCAATGGTGTTCCACAAGAGGCAGTTATTGGTAAATATCAACCAAATGCTGACTTATTTGCAATTCATCTTGCATATAAATTCAACATATAATCTGCTTAGTTTTAAAAAAGGCGGAATTACTTCCGCCTTTTTTTTGCCTACAAAAAAGTTTTTTGATGTAAGCCCTTTACTCAGAGTAATGCATAATCCTGTAAGTTAAGCTATAGCTATCATGCCAAGAAAATAATTCTGGGGTACAAGGGCCATATGTTTGCTGCTTTTGCCCCTGTCCTAACCCACCAAATACTATATTATAACCATTGCTACAGGTAGGTTGCTGCTGAATTGCCGCTGAACCCACTGTGGTGTCAAACCAACACACGGCAAAAAATGTTTCTTGTAGCGAATTAAAAGTATTACCAAGCATCCAAATATTTGTATTTTGGCATGGCGGTACTTCGGCTAACCTACCGCCATTCGCCGAAATAGATGGATAATTAGTAAAAGCAACGCCGCCAGATTTTAAATCATATGTGACACTTGGGGTATCAGGAATCCAATGCCACTTTGGATCGCGCACAAACTTTAAGTCCCCACCTACAGCTACATTTATATCCTGTTCAAACGGTTGTTCTAATAAATTCCGATTAATTGGTTTTAAATTCGCCAAAGCCGTTTTCGCAGCATTAACACACCCATCTAAGTCACTAAAACAACTACTACCTGCGCTCATCAGCGAAGATTCATTTTGCTGCAATGTTTGCAGTAATGATTGCAGCTTCCCTACATAATCCCCTACATAAGAAAATCTACTGATCAAAAATTTAGCGCGATCTTCATCTGCTTTTGTTTGTTCTAAAACTTGCGCCAGTTCCTTTCGTGCGTCTTTAATTTCTTGGGTTAATTTACTTTTTGATTGAATAATAACCCCAAGATAAATGTAATCGAGCAAGTCTAAGTTAGTATTTGCAGCGCTCACTGGGGTTGTTGCTGACCCAATGGTTATTTGCGTTGGAAAATTATCACCAGTAGTATTAGTTGCATAAATAATTACATTATCAAGCATTTGTTTACACCTGGCTAAATCATCAAAAGAACAGTAAACAATTGGTGCCTGCCCTCCTTCACCCCCAAGAATTCTACCAAGCTTTGTTGGGTCCCCTCCAAGCTGATAAGCTTGAATTTTTATCGCACCATTTTTATTTACCATGGACATTGCTTGCGAAAATTTTGCCGACATCTGAAATACATCGCCAAAAGCACCTGACATTGCAGAATTAAATGTTTGCATATCGGATTCTGAATTAAAGATGAATTTTACTGCAACATATAAATAACCGCCCCACTCCATTTGGGCAACATACTGATCGCCGCAAACTTGGCGAAACATCGCGGGATCATTTTGAAATCTTTTGCCTAAACCATTTAAAATATCACCCTGCTCAGGCGGGTTATAAACAGAGTTTTTTAATTTTATCCAAGTACGATAAATAAACGATTCTGAATACCGATCTTGCTCTAGATTTCGCACAAAATCTGCTGCCATTTCATCCGAAAAAATGCCAATATCCACATCAGCATCAGCGTTCATATGCAGTTGTTTTTTTACCTCATACAAACTGTAACTGCGCGCCACATCAATTAAACCCTCGCCCGAACCACCATAAGTTGCATTCCCGCCATTAACGCACATTACTGTCGGTGTTTTACGATCATTGGAAAACCCAAAGCCTAAACCAGCCTCAAATTTATTATCATTAGCTAATACAATATTTTCTAAACTAAAATGCTTTTTAACTCGATCAACTAGTGAAGATGTGTTTGAGTAAGTTTTTTCTGCGGAGTACTTGTAAGTACCCGCCTGAAAAGTAATTGCTAAAGCTAAGCTTGGAAAGAAACAACAAAAAAGGAAAAGTCTTTTCATAATTAAACCCTCCTAAATCAAAATTTTTAAATTGCTTTTCCAGTGTAGTTTTTCTTAAAACCGGTTGCTATACCCGCAAAATCACAGTATTGTTGACAGATTCAAGTTCTAATTCTACTATTTACAAGATTTATAATGTTAGAGGAGATGCCATGAACAAGAAAATTTTATTAGCGAGTATTTTTACGCTTATTTTATCTGCAACCGCATTTGCCGATGACCCCCTCACCAGCACAGGCTCCGGTGTTTTTATTGGCGGTCAACTTGGTATGTCAGACATGCATTATTCTGGCACTGTATATTTATTACCAACAAATGATGTTGAAAGCAGAAAATTCGCTGGCAGATTTTATGCTGGTTATTCATTTACAGATTTTATCGCCGCAGAGCTTGGCTATGGTTACTATGGCAGCCCAGTAATTAAAGACAAAGCAACTGGTAATACACAAGACTTTATCCAACAAGGCCTAGATTTACTCTGCAAAATTTCTATCCCACTTGACTATGGTTTTTCTTTCTACTTAAAAGGTGGCGCAAACTTGGTGCATCGCGGTGCATTAACTAATCGCGGTGGCCTTTTCACCGATCAAAATGCGCATTATAAAGTCGCACCAGAAGCTACAATCGGTGCAGCTTATTTCTTTATCCCAAACATGGGCTTAGATATCTCTGCCTCAAGGACTTTCAAAAACGGCAGCTTGCCAAACATGGATTTCTTCGCATTAGGTTTTATTTATAAATTTAACTTTTAGCGATTAATATTAAAAAAGGCGGTTAATTCCGCCTTTTTATTTTATGCAATCAACAAAAAAAATTCTTATTGTTGCCCCGTCTTGGGTTGGTGACCTAGTAATGGCCCAATCTCTGTTTAAAGTTCTAAAAAATCGCACACCAGATGTAGAATTGCATGTACTGGCTCTGCAAAATTTACACCAGTTACTTGAGCGTATGCCTGAAGTTGATAAAATTTTACTCTGGCCGTTTCGGCATGGTGAATTAAATTTAATTGGCCGTTTTCAGCTTGGCAGAAGCTTAAAATCAGAAAATTATTCGCAAGCAATTATTCTACCAAATACACTAAAATCCGCCCTCGTACCATTTTTTGCAAATATCCCAAAGCGCACTGGCTGGCGCGGCGAAATGCGGTTTTTTTTATTAAATGATTTACGAATTTTGTACCCATTCATTTTAGTAAAAATGGTGGAACGTTATGTACAATTAGGCTTGCCGCATGATGAACCATTGCCGCAAACAATACCCTGGCCAAAATTAGAAATTTCTACAGCAGCGCAAAAAACAGTCTTAGCTCGCTTAGTTTTAGAAAAACCTGAAAAAATAGTGGCATTATGCCCTGGCGCCGAATATGGCCCAGCAAAGCGTTGGCCGGCCAAGTACTTTGCAGAAATTGCTAAAACTTTTGCAGCTAAAGATTATGCCATATGGATTTTTGGTGGGCCAAATGATCAGCCAGTTGCAAAAGAAATTCAAGCTTTAAGCAAAATTCCCTGTATTGACTTAACTGGGAAAACAACTTTAGGTGAAGCAGCGGATTTACTCTCGCTCGCAAAAATTGCAATCACTAATGATAGCGGTTTAATGCATGTTGCTGCGGCAGTTGATTGCAATGTTTTTGCAATATATGGTTCATCTTCATGCAATTACACGCCGCCTTTGAGTAAAAAAGCAAAAATTATTTCTTTACATTTGCCATGCAGCCCCTGTTTTCAAAAAAAATGCCCGTTTGGTCATTATCATTGTCTGGAAAATTTAACGCCAGAAAAAGTTTTGACTGCAATTGAGGAAATAGCGTGAAAGTCTTGATTATCAAAACATCATCAATGGGGGACATGATTCATACTCTGCCAGCGCTCACTGATGCAAAAAATGCCTATCCTGATATTTGTTTTGATTGGGTTGCGGAAGAAAGTTTTGTCGAAATTCCAAAATGGCACCCAGCAGTACGTAAAGTAATGCCACTCGCAATTCGCCGTTTAAGAAAAAATATTTTTAAAGCACTGCGCTCCACTGAATTAAAAAATTTTTTACAGGAACTTAAGCAAGAAAAATATGATTTTATTATTGATGCGCAGGGCTTAATTAAAAGTTCTTGGATTGCTGCGTTTGCGACTGGGTTGCGCTGCGGTTATAGTTTTAATTCAGTGCGAGAAATACCGGCGGCACTTTTTTATCAAAAAAGATTTTCTGTAGCAAAAAATCTTCATGCAATAACCCGCATCCGAAAGTTATTCTCCATGGCGCTTGGCTATCAATTCCAAGATGCTACATTAGATTATGGTATTAAATTTGCTGCTGGCGAAATCGAAAAATCTCCAGAAAAATATCTGGTATTTATTCATGCAGCAAGCCAAGACAATAAACTTTGGCCAGAAAAAAACTGGGAAGAGTTAACTAAGCTTGCGGTCGCTAAAGGCTATAAAGTTAAATTGCCCTGGGGCAATGCAAAGGAACATGAGCGCGCACTGCGTCTTGCAAAGATTTCAGAACAAGTAATAGTTTTACCAAAATCCTCACTCACTGAAATTGCAAAAGTCTTAAAAAATGCTGCCGCTATCGTAGCGGTTGACACGGGCTTTAGCCATCTTGCTGCAGCACTTGGCGTCAAAACTATTACCCTATATGGCCCAACTAATCCAGATTTAACTGGCGCCATCGGCAAAAATCAAACCCACCTCACAAACTTCCTCGAAACCAACGCCAACCAAGTCTTCAAAATAGTAGCGGTGTCAGACCCAGCTAGTTGAAAAAATCACGTTGATTTTATTGGCTTTATTTTAAAAAACATGGCGTGCCCGAGATAAGCTTAATTTATAGAAAATCGAATATATACAGGATCCCAATTAAAAAAATCACACCAATCCATCTTCATGATCTTTGAGAATTAATTTTTTGTCACGGAATTTTGGATTACCATAACCACCGCCTGCCGGACATAAATCGCGCACAACGGTTTTGCTTTTTACATGCAGATTATTTAATTTTGAAGGCAAAATTTTGGCTTTGGTTTTAGCTTTGGTTTTTGTGTTTGGCATGATTAATTGCACGCCACTGGTTTTACCAGGCTTACCACCGTTTATTCCCCATGCAGGATGCAAAAAACCATCGCCCTCAATTGAGACAAAACCATCTTCAAGCAAACGCGTCTCACGTATTGGACCAAAACCACCGCGCCACTTACCAGCGCCGGCAGATTTTTCGCGTAATTCGTAGCGTTCAACTCGTAGCGGATAATGATTTTCAATATCTTCGATTGGATTATTTTTGGTATTGGCGTATAAAATATCTACTGCATCCAAACCATCTTGACCAAAACTACCGCCATACGCACCTTCAGTAATATCCATATACACCCAGGGCTTCCCAGATTTTTTTAAACCAGAAAATGTAATTGCTTTTGTGGATGAACAACCGGCGCAAACTGTGCGCGGCAATACTGGAGCAAGCGCCTTAACAATTAAATTTGCGAGCATCTGCCCACCACAAAAACGCCCGATAGTTGGTGCTGGGAAATTTGGATTTACGATTGTGCCCTTTGGCGCATAAATAGTGATTGGCTGATAAAGGCCGGAATTATGCGGCAAATCTGGATATTCTGACTCTGGTAACAACAATGTTCTGAGTGTTAATAATATTGCCATATCAGTTGTGCCATAAAATGGCATATTAATTGGTGCATGATCAAGCTGCGGTGCACTACCTGTTAAATCTACGCTAATTGTTGCATCATGAACTTTTAATGTTACCGCAATTTTAATATTGGCTTGATTTCTATCTGTGTACCCATCTAAAAAACCTTCTGCATGATAAACTCCATTTGGAATTTCGCGAATGCGTTCACACATACGCTCAGCAGTAACTTCCATTAGTGTGTTGATAGCATTCTTTAGATTGTGTTTTCCATAGCGTTTTACAATTTCATAAAATCTATTTTTACCAAAATGACATGCAGCAACTTGTGCTTTAAGATCTCCAATTACAATTTCCGGCATACGCACATTGTCATGTAAAAACTGCCAATTATTTATAAGATATTTACCGCTTAATTCTACTGGATAAGCAAGCAGCCTAATTCCTTCGCTAAATGCATCATGTGCTTCAACTATGCAAGTACCAGGAACTGCAGCACCAATATCAAGATGGTGCGCAGCCGTACCAATAAAAGCAAATAATTCGTCATCCAAAAAAATTGGGGCGATGGCTGCAATATCTGGGCTATGGCTTGCACCTTGATAAGGATCATTATGTAGATAAATACCACGTGAATTAATTGCAGTGCGATTTTGAGCAAGCACATTACACACGCCGCGGCAATAATTGGCAAGCGGGCCCATTTGCAATGGAGTAGTTTCAGCTTCAGCAATTAAAGTATGATCGCTACTAACTAAAGCTACGCCATAATCATCAGACTCGCGGATAATCGAAGAAAACGAGGCGCGTTTTAATTTCGAGCCAACTTCACGCGTGAGACTGCGCAAAGCTCCATAAATAACCTGGTTTTGGATACTTAATTTTTTATGGGTTTTTCTGCTGTTATTTGCCATACTTTCTTTTTAAAGATAATTTATTTTTTACTCGACCGACGCGATAAAATTAATACCCCGTGTTCTACAACTTTTAATTGCCAACCACACGGCACATAAGTTGTTGCGCTTTGTTCGGTAATTACAAGCGGCCCCGCTGCTTTAAATCCACGCGGCAAATCACTGCGATAAAACATTTTTGCCGAAATCTTTTTAATCTGTGACAAATTTTTTGCATAATCCCAAATTACAAGATTATTTTTGTTAGCACTAGAGTAATAAGATTGAGCGGCTGAAAAATTTTCAACGCTGATATTGCTTAATTTTACTCTGCGTGCGCTAAGCTCGATCCATTCAATATCTGTAGCTTCTAAAGCAAACCCATATTCTTTTTTATGCGCAGCATGAAAGGCGATTTTTAGTTTAGCAAGTGAGGGAATTTTTCCTGCTAGCTCAATTTCAACTTCAAAACCCTGCCCCAAATAACGCAATGCAGCAATATAGTGCAATTGTGTTTTAGCTTTAAATGATGCTAATTTGGCTCGAGCTTTTGCAAAATATTTTTTTATTTCAAAATCATTAAGAGTGTTCAAATTTTTTAAAATTGTAATCGTACTTTCTTGAGTATGCGGCGCCACAAGCAAACCCCATGCTGCAAGTAAGCCTGGGTTAACTGGGATAATAACTTTAGATAATTCTAAAATATCTGCGATCCCACATGCGAGCATTCCACCAGCACCACCAGCGGCAATTAGCGCCATTTCCTGTGGATTTAAACCACGCGCAATAGTTTGTTCACGCATGGCAAAAGCAATATTTGCTTCGGCTAACAAAAGAGCATCAAGCGCAATTTTAACTATATCGATATAGCGCTTCTGATGAAATTTTTTTGCAAATACTTTTTGCGCCAATAAAATATTTATCGGGATACTGCCAGCTAATTTAAGATCACGCGGCATTCTTCCTACAAGCAAAGCAGCGTCAGTTAGCGTTGGTTCTTTACCACCAAAACCATAGCATGCCGGCCCAGGATTTGCTCCTGCAGACAGTGGCCCAACGCGTAACTCACCAAATTCATCGCGAGAAATTATTGAACCACCACCCGCGCCAAGCGTATGTAAATCAAGTAGAGGAATTTGCAGTGGAAAACCAGCTACAGATCTTTGCTCAAGTGGCGCTTCATTTAATTTATAATTTTTAATTACGATCACATCAGTGCTTGTGCCACCAACATCAATGCCAATACAATTTGGTAGAGATAATTTTTTTGCAATTGCTTTAAATGCATTACCAGCAGCAGCAAGCCCAGAAAGCGCAAGTTTAATTGGCACATTTTGCACCGCACCCGAATTCGCCGATGCAAAATCCACTGTTTCTAGGCCACCAGTATTTGTCATCACAGTTAATTTTAACTTCGGCCAAATATTGTAAATTTTTGCTGAAAGCTTTTGCAAATACGCAAAAGTATGCGGTAAAACTCGAGCATTTAGCGCAGCTGTAATGAATCTTTCGTATTCACGAAAACGTGCCGACACATCACTAGATAAAGTTATCGGTAAATTCGCATATTGCTTGCGAATTATTTTCTTTGCGAGTTGTTCATGCTGTGGAAAACTATAGGCATGCAAAAAACCAATCGCAATCGATTCAACCCCATCTGCAACTAATTTTTTTACTGCTTTTATCAAAGCAACTTTATCCAATGCGACCAAAACCTTCCCATTTGCATCAACACGCTCAGGAATTGTAATACGCCACTTGCGTGGCACTGGCGCATTATGTTGCCATGGAATATTTTGCCTGATCGCATAATTTAGTGGGCGCTTATGTCTGGCAATATAGAGTAAATCGCGCATCCCTTGCGTAGTGATAAAACCAGTTTTTGCGCCTTTATGCTCAAGCAGCATATTCGTAACAAGTGTGGTTGAGTGCAAAAATTCAGCTGGCGCAGTTTGTGGCGCAATCACTTCGAGCGCTTTTGTCAGTGCGAGTGATTGTTCTAAGTCACGTGTTAATATTTTTATGTGGCGAATATGCTCGCCATTTTTAATTACGATATCGGTAAATGTACCACCAATATCAACACCAATTCTGCAAAGTTTTTTCATGAGCTTTAGTCTATGGTATATCAAAATCAACATTACACAATTGATGGTAATAATTTGCTTTAAATGCCGTAAATTGCAGCACAGAGTAATCTGGATCTGCCACTCCTTTTGGATAATATTTTTCAAACCCAGCGCGCCACATTTTTTGTTTTAGCGCCGCATCTTGCAGCACCAGCATCTCACCAGTTAACATCAACCCTTTCCATTCTTTAAAGCTCACAAAATATATACAGCCTTTTGGATTTTGCAAAAATTGGTTAACTCTTTTTGCAGAAGTGTTTGTGCTAAAATAAAATTTTTTTAAGCCGTCGTGCTCAATCTTTAACATGGCTTTAATATTGGGATAACTATGGTCATCGACACTTCCAATAAATGCGATATTAGATTCTGCCACAAGATTCATTGATTGTTTTAAAGCTGCGTCTTTATCCATACAAATTATAAGAATAATTAAAATATAATTTTATAGCCAACCTTAGTTTAATTCTAGTTTATTCTAACAATACTCAATTGGCGCAATCCTTGGTAGAATCATGACGGGTTGATGCACTTGACCGAACCCACCTTTCCTGCATAATGGGTACAATAGATAATAGGTGGGTAGATAGGTTGTCAAGTACAAGCTTTTGCTTTTTTGCATCGATCTAACGTTTTTCAAATAAAAATAAAAAAGCGTTGGGTCCGCACGCAAAAAACGCGCGCTTGACCCAACCTACAATTAATTATTTAACTCAATAATTAATAATTATTAATTTTTAATTATTAATTGCTTTTAAAAGCGCCCGCAGCTCAGTTGGGCGAGGCGGGGTTTTCGCAAAACGAAGTTTTGCGCCGCCGAGCGCCCGCCAGGAGGCGGGCCGGGTCGGTGCGTCATGGATGACAAGAACAGGAAATGTGTTTGCTGCATGAAACGTGAATATGCGCCCGTAGCTCAGTTGGATAGAGTATCTGGCTTCGAACCAGAGTGTCGGGGGTTCAAATCCCTCCGGGCGCGCCAGATAAATTTAAATATGGTTCCATATATGAATGATTTGAGTGGTTTTTATTTAGATATTAAAGATATTTTGAGCAGGGCAAGACAAAAAGCTTATTCTGCAGTGAATACGTCCATGGTTGAGGCTTATTGGTTAATTGGGCAACGAATTGTTGAAGAAGAGCAAAAAGGGAATGCTAAAGCAGAGTATGGAGAATATCTGATAATTGGATTATCAAAAGCCTTAACATCTGAATTAGGCAAAGGGTTTTCATATGCCAATCTTTGGAATTTTAGACAATTTTACTTAACTTTCCCCAAGCAAGAGATTCTCTACACACTGTGTAGAGAATTAAATTGGTCGGTATTGCGTTTGATTATGAGAGTTAATAATCAAAATGCGAGAAATTATTACTTAGAAGAAGCAAGAACACAACAATGGAGTGCTAGACAACTTCAGAGGAATATTAATACACACTACTATGAGCGTTTATTATCCTCAAAAAGCAAACAAAATGAAGTAGCAAAACTATCTAGATTTGAGAAATTGTCAACTCATGATTTTATTAAGGACCCATATGTACTGGAATTTTTAAATGTTCCTCAAATTCCGCAACCAAAAGAGAAAGAAATAGAAAATGCAATTATTAATAATTTATCTAAATTCTTATTAGAAGCTGGAAAAGGTTTTTCTTTTGTAGGTAGACAATTCCGTATTAGCACTGAAACAAGTCATTTTTATATTGATCTTGTATTTTATAATTACCTATTAAAATGTTTTACCTTGATTGACATCAAATCTTCCACACTTA
>JAMCWR010000071.1 GCA_023480665.1 Gammaproteobacteria bacterium | reverse complement strand
GCTTTGGTTGTAGTGATAATAACAGAGATATATGGTTGTTTATTCATTTAGAAATGATATAGTTTACTAAAAACATCATCCGCATTAGCTCGACCAAAAAGCGCGAAAAGCTTTTTGACAAATAGTAACATATTTATGCTACAAGATTAATATTATGAAACTAATTTTTGCAGATAATCTTTGGGGCAGTCAAGGAAAACTATGGTTATTGTTCTTTGCCGCCTTTGCTATTGTATTTGCGATGCTTGCAAATGCTGAACTCTGGACTGTAGAAAGCCGCTGGGCAGCAGTTTGCACACAAATGTTACTAAGACATGATATATTTCACCCTTATCGTTATTGTGGCACATACTACGACAAACCACTGCTTTCCTATTGGTTAATAGTTGGCGTTGCATATTTGAACGGCGCCATCAATGAATTTATTTTACGTTTACCATCTGCTTGCGCTAGCTTCATCACCATAGTTTGCACCTACAGCCTTGGTACAAAGCTCTTTAACCGTAATGTAGGTTTAATAGCAGGCTGGTTACTGATTACTAGCTATTCTTTTATTTTTTGGTCACGTGTTGCAAGCGCTGACATGCTAAACCTTGCAGGAATAATGCTTGCAATTTACTGGTACGTAAGCAATAAAGCTAAGCCCAATTTTTTTACTTATCTAGTATTTTTCTTGATTACAGCACTGACCTGTTTATTTAAAGGCCTAATAGGATTTGTTATTCCTATATTAGTTGTACTAGCTGATATTATTGTTAACAAAACTTGGAAACAACACTTACGTTACTCTTTGTTAATTGCTTTTGGTCTTGCAGTTCTAGTTTATTTAGCGCCATTTGTATTATCAGCGGTATTACCTGATCAAGGAGTTGCTACCAGTGGCTTGTATGAGGTGTTCCGAGAAAACATCTTACGTTTCTTCGAGCCATTTGATCATAAAGATCCATTCTATACTTATCTTATTTATTTGCCGTTGTATACCATACCTTGGATTCTGTTATTTATTCCAGCTTTTGTGAACAATCTTATTAAATGGTTAAAGCTTGACAATAATTCACGCTGGTTAATGCTTGCGGTGATTTTGCTTTTTGCATTTTTGACGGTAAGCGGTTCGCGGCGCACTTATTATATTTTACCACTCACACCATTTGTTATGTTAGTCACCGCTAATTGGTTACAAAATGCACTATTTATGCAGCGCCATCAAGATACAATTAAAAGTTTAGTGTTAATTTTATATATAATGTTATTTGCTTGGTTTGGAATAGTACAACATATAATTAATTCTAAGAGTGACACTATGCAAGTTTTTGCCAAAAATGTTCAGCAGGCTGCGACAAAAAAAGCGCCTTGGAACAAATGGCAAATCGAAGTTTTTAATGCCGATGATAACAAAGCAGTGTTTTATTTAATGCCGAAAAAACCCGTTGCTTGCTATAAGTCAGGTCAACTAATGGAAAAATCGACAATAATTATTACGCAACAAAAAGATTTAGATTATCTGCAAAATATCTTGAAAAATTACCAGTTGATTAATTCCGAACCAGGCGCTGCGGCGACTGTTGCATTGGTTCCAAAATAAGAGTGGGGTCAGGTCTTTAATTTAGCATTTAATATAAAAAGTATTAAGGTCAAGGTAATATAAATGCTAAATTAAAGACCTGACCCCATCTAATTAATCTTACCATGGCACTGCTTATATTTCTTCCCAGAACCGCAAGGGCAAGGATCATTGCGACCAACTTTGGGAGCATGACGCACAAAAGGTATTGGCGATGCTGCTTCTGCTTTCTCAGCCGTTCCTTCTACTTCATCATTTTGTATAGCCGTCGCATCACTATGAATAAAATTCATTTTTTGTTGTTCTCTTTCTAAAGCTTCGCGGCGTTCTTCTTCTAGCGCCTGAATTTCTTCATCTGAACGAATTTGCACAGCATACAATGCGCGAATCACATTTAATTTTACTGCATCAAGCATCTCTGTAAACATGCGAAATGACTCACGTTTATACTCTTGTTTTGGATTTTGCTGTGCATAGCCGCGTAAATGAATTCCTTCGCGTAAATGATCCATCGCTGCCAAATGCTCTTTCCACTGCATATCCAAAATTTGTAACATAATAGATTTTTCTATCTGCCGCATTATGGTCGGCTCAACTTTAGCTTCTTTTTCTCGATATACTTTAGTTAACTCATCTAATATGCGCTTACGCAAACTCTCTTCATGTAGCGCACTTTCCTCTTCAAGCCATTGCTTGATGGGAAGAGTTACACCAAAATCTTGTTGTATTTGTCGCTCTAGCCCAACGATATCCCAATGTTCATCCAAGCTTCGCGGTGGGATATATCCATCAATTACATTATTAACCACATCTTCTCGGATTGCTTCAATAGTTTCTGCAACATCTTTTGCGGCCATTAAATCATCACGTTGAGTATAAATAACTTTGCGTTGTTCATTTGCTACATCGTCAAATTCTAAAAGATGCTTACGAATATCAAAATTATGGCCTTCAACTTTACGTTGTGCGCTTTCAACTGCACGTGTTACCAAGGAATGCTCAATTACCTCATTTTCCTGCATACCCAACCGCTTCATAATTCCTGCAATCCTATCTGAAGCAAAAATGCGCATCAGATTATCTTCAAGTGATAAATAGAAGCGTGAAGATCCAGGATCACCCTGTCTTCCAGAACGACCGCGCAACTGATTATCGATACGCCGCGACTCATGGCGCTCTGAGCCAATAACGTGCAATCCTCCAGCAGCAACAACCTGCGCATGCCTCGCTTCCCACTCTTTTTTAACTTGAGCAATTTGTTCTGGCGTAGCGTCTTTAAGTTCAGCAAGCTCTGCATCCAGGCTTCCACCAAGAACAATATCTGTTCCGCGACCAGCCATGTTAGTCGCAATAGTAACATTTCCTGGTTGCCCAGCTTCAGCAATAATTTTGGCTTCACGCTCATGCTGTTTAGCATTTAAAACTTGATGCGGAATTTTTTCTTTACGCAATAAATCTGAGAGTTTTTCTGAAGTTTCAATTGAAGCGGTACCAACTAAAAGTGGCTGGCCTTTTTTACTTCGTTCCTTAATATCTTTAATTACAGCATTAAACTTTTCTTTTGCTGTAAGATAAATTTGATCAGGCAAATCGGCGCGAATCATGTTTTTATGCGTGGGAATAACTACTACTTCTAATCCATAAATCTGCTGGAATTCAAATGCCTCAGTATCAGCAGTTCCAGTCATGCCCGATAATTTATTGTAGAGTCGGAAATAGTTTTGAAAGGTAATCGAGGCTAGTGTTTGGTTTTCACTGCGAATCTCAACGCCTTCTTTCGCTTCAACCGCCTGATGCAGTCCATCAGACCAACGTCGTCCTTCCATGGTGCGGCCGGTGTGTTCATCCACAATTACTACTTCGCCATTTTTTACTATGTAATCAACGTCGCGATGAAATAGAGTATTTGCGCGAAGTGCCGCAGAAACATAGTGCATTAAACGAATATTTTTTGGGTCATATAAACCTTCACCTTGGCGCAAAATACCTGTCTGAAATAATAACTGTTCAATATGTGGATGCCCTTCTTCGGTGAGAAATGCTTGTTTAGTTTTCTCATCAAGCGCGTAATCGCCTGGGCCATCTTTTTCTTCTTGCTTTTTCAGTTGGGGGATAAGTTTATTCACTGCAATATATAAATCAGAGCTATCTTCAGTCGGTCCAGAAATAATTAGCGGTGTACGTGCTTCATCAATCAGGATTGAGTCAACCTCATCAATAATAGCAAAATAAAGGCCGCGCTGCATTTTATCTTCGAAAGTAAAAGCCATATTATCGCGTAAATAATCAAACCCAAACTCATTATTAGTTCCATACACAATATCACATGCATATGCAGCTTTTTTCTCTGTGCCATCTTGCCCTGATAAAATAACACCAACGCTCAAACCCAAAAAATTATAAATAGGCCCCATCCAGGCAGCATCACGTTTTGCTAGATAATCGTTCACCGTAACAATATGCACAGCTTTACCAGTTAAAGCATTAAGATAGGCAGCAAGAGTCGCAACTAATGTTTTACCTTCACCGGTACGCATTTCAGCAATTTTGCCTTCGTGTAAAACCATACCGCCGATAAGTTGCACATCAAAATGTCTTAGCCCCAAAGTACGTATGCTTGCTTCACGAACTGCAGCAAAAGCTTGTGGCAATAATTCATCAAGAGTTGCTCCTGCTTCATATTGTTTGCGTAGCTCAAGAGTTTTGGCTTTAAGCTCAGCATCAGTAAGTTTTTGATACTCCTCTTCTAGCGCATTAATTCGTGCAACATTTTTCGCTAAACGTTTTATTACACGTTCATTTCTTGTGCCAAAAATTTTTCGTAAAGCTTTAGCAATCATCTTCGTTCCTATATTTTTTCATAATTGTGGTATATTACCGTTATTATTTGGGAAAATAAACATTCTAAACACCTTATTTGCCAATTCATACACTAAAAAAATTATAAACAATACGTATAACAAATGCTAAAATACCCCACATGAAGACAATCGATCAATTCGTTACCAACAAAGATTCACAATTACAAAAATTAATACTAAAAGCTCAAGAAACTAGAGAGCTCGATCGCATTTTTAGTAATTTAGTAGGAAAACCCCTTTGCGAACATTGTCGTGTCGCCAAACTAAAAAAATCTGAGCTGATTATTATGGTAGAAAATTCAGCTTGGGCGACACGTTTACTTTATGCGATACCAGATATTATCAAAAACATAAACACTCAACCAGAATTTAAAGAAGTAACATCCATTCGCTACCACATAGAAAAACCAAGCGCCAAAGCCAGTAAGCCAGCGCCAAAAAAACATCTTTCTAAAGAAAATGAAATAATTTGGCAAGAACTTTTAGACAATTTGAAAGCAAAAGCAAATTAATTGATAATTGTGTTAAATTTTATGGAGTATACAAAATGACAAATGCAGGGACAGAGCAAAAGTCTAAAGCAAAACAAACTGGAAACGACTCTTTCCTCGCCGATCTTATGATTTTTTTTGGCACAATATTTTTCGTCGTTGCATCTGTTTGTTTAGTTCCAGAGCTTGATTACTCGATTGCTGGCGCGGCTTTTTTAGGTGTTGGCGCAATTTGCTTTAGCATCGGTATTTATTCCAAAACAACCGTAGAAGATTTTAGCGCATGGTTAGCTAAATGCTCAAAAACGGAACGAATAGGCATATTAATCTTAGGTGTTATGATTGCTTTAGTCTTCCTTGCTAGCTCTGGTTTAACTATTAGTTCTCTCGCTAATGCCAATATCGGAGTTTTTGCATCATTTCTTGGCGCTGAAAGTCTTGGTATAATACCTGCAATAGCAATTGGCGCTGCTGCTTTAGTTTATGGCTTAGCAATAATTGCAATAAGTTGGACGGCTTATAGTAATGCAGAAGATATATACCAAGCCAAACAAAAAGAAACCAGTGAAGAAGATGAATATGAGGATGAAGCTTTATCAGGTTTAAATTTATTTAGGTCCAATTCAAGACACTCTGAATCGCTATCGTCAGCAAAAAAAAATAATGAAGATAAAACAAATTCAGAAGCAAAAGTAACAGAGGACGAGGGGAAAGATCATGCCCACCATATTTAGCCAGATCATTGCACGGTAAAAAATTATTTACACAGCTGGGGCTCTGAAAGAGCCCTACGCTTCACTAGCCCAGGTGTGTAGCGAGCGTTTTTTGCGAGCAAACCCTGGGTGAACTATAATTTGCCACATGAGCAAATTTGTGACGATACGAGAATCAGCGAATTAGGTTTTAAGAACTATGCAGATCAATAACCCTAGCTAGCAGAAGCAGTAATTGGCACAAAATTGAATGGCACAAGCTTAGGATCGTCAAAGGTCACTATTTCCCAAGCGTCTTCAGTGGTTAATAAGGTTTTTAACAGCAGATTATTTAATGCATGACCAGATTTATAACCAGCAAATGAGCCAATAATATTGCAACCCAACAAATATAAATCGCCCATCACATCCAAAATTTTATGCTTTACAAACTCATCGTTATAACGTAATCCATCTTCGTTGATTACGCGATAATCATCAACCACCAAAACATTATCTAAACTACAACCAAGTGCTAAATTATTGGCTTGCAGCACTTCAAAGTCAGATAAAAAGCCAAAAGTTCGAGCTCGGCTCACTTCTTTAACAAATGAAGTCTTGGAAAAATCTAGTGTAGTGGTTTGTGGACAGTTGTGAAAAACTGGATGATCAAAATTAATAGTAAAAGAAATCTTAAAGCCTTCAAATGGCGAAACCATAGCCCATTTATCGCCTTGCTTTACTTTAATCTTACGTTTAATGCGTAAAAATTTCTTCGGTGCTTTTTGTTCATCAATACCTGCAGATTGAATTAAAAACACAAATGGTCCAGCGCTGCCATCCATAATTGGTACTTCAGGTGCACTAACATCAACATAAGCGTTATCGATACCAAGCCCAGCAAATGCAGACATCAAATGTTCAATAGTAGAAATACGCACTTTGCCTTTTATCAAACAAGAGGAAAGTGTAGTATCGCCAATATTTTCATTGCGAGCAGGTATTTCAACCGCTGGGTTTAAGTCGATACGACGGAAAATAATTCCAGAATTAGCTGGGGCAGGCCTTAAAGTTAAAAAGATTTTTTTTCCAGTATGTACGCCAACGCCAGTCGCACGAATGACGTTTTTCAAAGTTCGCTGTCTAATCATCTAATCAAGTTCCGCAAGAATTTTGCCGCATTGTAACACATTTTTTTTAAATTGCGAGAAAAAATATTATTTCCCTTCATCTTCTTTATCTTCTTTTTTGCGCAAAAATGCCGGAATATCTAGATAATCAGCATTTATATCAACTTGAGCATTAGCAACTATGTTAACGTTATCAACACTGTTTTGATTGCGCATTACAGTCGGTTTATCTAATTTGCGGTAATCAACTGTTCCATTAGAACGATTTTTCTCAATCATATTTATTTTTGGGATAGCAGCGTCAGTAGTAATTCCGCCTTTATCTCTGCCTAATCCTGTTACAACTACTGTAACACGAAGATCATCAGCCAAAGTAGGATCAATAACTGTTCCAACAACAACGGTAGCATCTTCAGAAGTAAAGGATTTGATAACTTCGCCAACTTCTTCAAACTCGCCAAT
Source organism: Gammaproteobacteria bacterium (assembly GCA_023480665.1). GTDB lineage: Bacteria > Pseudomonadota > Gammaproteobacteria > UBA9339 > UBA9339 > JAMCWR01. The sequence goes on along the minus strand of JAMCWR010000071.1, from coordinate 38,394 downwards.
AGACATGTTTTGTCCAGCAGTAATATTTACCAAAACTCCGCCAGCACCTGTCAAATCTACATCTTCAAGTAAAGGGCTACAAATAGCTGCTTCAGCCGCAACACGTGCTCGGCTCTCGCCGCTAGCACTAGAAGTTCCCATCATAGCCATACCCATTTCCGACATAACCGTGCGCACATCAGCAAAATCTACGTTAATTAATCCGGGTTTGGTGATTAATTCTGCAATACCTTGCACAGCTCCTAACAAAACATTATTGACTGATTTAAACGCATTTAACAATGTAATATTTTTACCCAATACCGAAAGCAATTTATTGTTAGGAATAGTAATTAATGAGTCGACATTTTTTGCTAAATTTTTAATACCCTCATCGGCAATTTTCATGCGTTTACGGCCTTCAAAGGCAAAGGGTTTGGTAACCACTGCAACAGTTAAAATTCCGAGTTCTTTTGCAATTTCAGCAAAAACTGGCGCCGCACCAGTTCCTGTACCACCCCCCATCCCCGCAGTAATAAAAACCATGTCTGCGCCTTTAAGCACTTCTTGAATACGGTCACGATTTTCTTCTGCCGCTAAGCGCCCAACTTCAGGATCAGCTCCTGCTCCTAATCCTTTAGTAATTTCTTCACCTAACTGGAGTAATACATGCGAACTAGAGTTCTTTAATGCCTGCAAGTCCGTATTGGCACAAACGAATTCAACTCCATCAATATTTTCAGCGATCATGTGATCAACTGCATTACCTCCACCGCCACCAACTCCAATTACTTTGATTACTGCGTTTGCTACAAGATTATCAGAAAGTTCAAACATATATATGCCCCAATTATTTAGGTAGTTTTATCTAACGTAATATTACTAGTTAAAAATTTCCATGAAACCAATTTTTCATTTTCTTCCATAACCCTTTCGGTTCTTCCGAAACCACAGCCTCAGACTTTCCTTCTTGATCTTGATGTGCTGCAGTTAATAACAACCCAACTCCTGTTGCATAAATCGGATTATTGGTAACTTCAGCCATACCACCAACATTGGTCGGCGCACCAATGCGCACTGGCATTTGAAAAACTTGCTCAGCCAAATCTAATACCCCTTCAACTTTCGAAGATCCTCCAGTCAGTACTATACCAGCTGGGATCAATTCTTCAAAACCGCTGCGCCGTAATTCTGCCGCAACTAAGGTAAATAGTTCTTCATAACGTGCTTCAACTACGCGCGCTAAATCTCTTTTCGGTACCTGCTTTGATTGGCGCTGCATTGCGCTAGGAATTTCAATGAGACTATCATCAGTAACTAACCTTGCTAAAGCACAGGCATGGCGAACTTTAATTTCTTCAGCATATTTTGTCGGGGTACGAAGTGCCACAGCAATATCATTAGTAACTTGATCACCAGCAATAGGAATTACTGCAGTATGGCGAATCGCACCATCAGTAAATACAGCGATATCTGTGGTACCGCCACCTATATCAACCAAACATATTCCTAACTCTTTCTCATCATCAGATAACACCGCAACACTTGAAGCTAGTGGTTGCAAAATTAAATCACTAACCTGTAAATTACAGCGTTCGATACACTTGATAATATTTTGTGCGGCGCTAACACTTCCTGTAACAATGTGTACTTTTACTTCCAAACGAATACCCGACATGCCAACAGGCTCACGTACACCTTCTTGGCTATCAATAATAAATTCTTGCGGCAAAATATGTAAAATTTTCTGATCAGCAGGAATAGCAACAGCTTTAGCAGCATCGATTACTCGATCAACATCAACTTGCATAACTTCACGATCACGAATTGCAACTATGCCATGTGAATTGAGGCTACGAATATGACCGCCAGCGATTCCGGTGTAAACTGAATGAATTTTGCAACCAGCCATTAATTCCGCTTCTTCAATAGCTTTCTGAATAGACTGCACCGTTGCATCAATATTAACTACTATACCACGCTTCAATCCTCGTGAAGGATGCGTGCCAATTCCGATTACATCAACATGCCCAGTAGGGCTTAATTCACCAACTAACGCTACTACTTTAGTTGTGCCGATATCCAAACCAACAAGCAAATCACTCTCTGTTTTTTTCCGCATAGATCATCTTCTCAAAAAATATTCATACAAAATACCGCTTAGTTGTGAAGATTACCATAGAGAATTGAACGAATAAACAGCTAAAAAGAGATTTTTTCTACTTAATAGCTTGCCATTTCACAGCCAAACCATTGCTATAACGCATATCAATAGCAAGAGGAGCTGTTGGATGATTAGCCATAATTCGAGAATACAACCCCACTAGCATTCGCAACTGCGAAAGATTTGCAGTTTCTCCTAAATACAGAACAGTACCGTTATTTAGTCCGACAATCCAATAATGTTGTGGTGATAAAACTAATTGCTCGATTTTGAGTTTTAAAGGTTCAAGCAAGTGCTGCATTTCTCGATATTGTTGAAAGATTTCTTGGTCCGCGCCTTCTGGCCCCGAAAGAATTGGAAGACCAGCAGGAAATGTTTCGCGTGGCGGTGAAAATAATACTCCTGAAGAATTAAATAGAGCTCGATCATTCCATTTTGCAGCTGGTGTCTGCTCGATAAAAGAAATAACAAAAGTATCTGGCCAAATGCGTTCAATAGTAACTGCATAAACCCAAGGTAATTCAAGTAATTTATGCTTCAACCCAAAAGTATTACAATAATAAAAACCATTCTTGAGATAAGGACCAATAATTCCTTGTAATTCTGGGCGTGATAAATGGGTAAAACCCGCGACTATTTTTATCTTTTTTATTGGAGCGCTGCTTGGTTTAGTATTTAAAATTATAAAATAAATTAACACCACGAAAAAAACTGCAGCCAAAAATACTAATGTGCGACGTAGAATTTTATCCCAAGAAAACGTCTTGGTTCGTTTTATTGTCGCCGATTTATGTTTGGGATTAATTTTTCCAGACACACTCTTCTGCCTTATTTATAATCGTTCACCGTTCTCAAATATCTAATACGCCATTTGTAAAAGATAATGAAGAATTAAGAATGGCATGTTGCATAAATAGTTATTTCCGTGTGCATAAAATTTCCACATATACACTGTAGGGGCGGGTTTGTGTTGGGAGTAACACGGTTTGATAGAATCTAGATATGTAAAATTCACCTCGGTTTATTAAACACTGCAGAAACCCGCCCGCGAATTGCCACAAATCTATCGGGCGGGTTTCGGATGGCATTTATAAAATCGCGGTAACCTTTCCGATTTTAGATTCTATTTAACCGTATCAGTTCCAACACAAACCCGCCCCTACACTTTAAACCAATATTAATCATGCAACAATGCCATTAAGAATTAAGAATTATATTAGTGTCGCAAACGTGTCGGCTTAATTTAAAAACAATAAAACCGATATATATTCTTAATTCTTAATTGCTTCACCCAGCACCAACACCTCAGGCTGCAAGGTAATATTATATCGTTGTTGCACCATATCAATAATAACCTGCATTAATTTTTCTACGTCGGTTGCCTTAGCATCACCTTCGTTAATAATGAAATTAGCGTGTTTTTCCGATATTTTTGCTCCCCCAACCTGCATGCCTTTCAATCCACAATTTTCAATTAACCTAGCCGCATAATCATTAGGAGGATTGCGAAATACTGAGCCACAACTTGCCTGATTGATTGGCTGTGTCTCTTGCCTTTTTTGTATAATTTCACGCACGCGCTTTTGAGCTTCAGCTTCATTACCAGAAGCAAATTGCAAATGGCCAGCGACAAACCATTCATCTTGTGCCAAACCAACTACTTTACGATAACCAGGAGTAAACTCACTTGCAGCTCGATTTTTAATCTCTCCTTTGCGATTAATAGTTTCTACGGTAATAACATGATTCCAAATCGTGTCGCCGAAAGCTCCGGCATTCATTGCTAAAGCTCCGCCAATAGTGCCTGGAATTCCCGCAAGAAAAGCCGCATCAATAAAACTCAAATGCACACATTGTTGCACTAAACGTGAACAACTAACTCCAGCTTCCGCGCGTATAGTAAAATCATCAAGCTCGGAAAGCGCATTTAAACTGCCACGCAAATAAATCACCACGCCTTTTATTCCACCATCTCTAATTAATACATTTGTTCCTGCACCTAATAATACAACAGGTTCAAGCTTACAATTTTTTAAAAATGCGGCTAAATCTAACAAATCTGTGGGATGATAAAAATATTCCGCTGGTCCGCCAATCTGCCAAGAAGTATAAATAGCAAGCGGATGGTTTTGATGAAATTCGCCCTTTATTTTTGTTAAAAATTTCATGATTTGTATCGTTCGGTCAATTGAGTTGAGACTGATCCTATATTTCCAGCACCTTGTAATAACAGCACATCCCCATTGCGAAGAATTGAAGGTAACACATCAATAAGTGCGGCAGCATTTTCAACAAAAATAGGATCAACTTTACCTCTATGACGGATATTACGTGCTAATGCTCTGCTATCAATTCCAGGAATTGGTTGCTCGGATGCGGCATAAATTTCCATTAACATTAATACATCTACTTGCGACAAAACCGCAGCAAAATCCTCAAATAAAGCCTGAGTTCTGGTATAGCGGTGTGGTTGAAAAGCTAAAACCAGGCGTTTATCTGGATATGCCGCACGCAGTGCTTGAATAGTAACCTCAAGTTCATATGGGTGATGCCCATAATCTTCAAGAACCACCACTTTGCCATTAGGTATTGTTATTTGCCCGTGATGCTGCATACGCCTACCAACACCTTTAAATTGCTGCAGTGCTTGTAACATAACTTCGTCAGAAACATTACATTCAGAAGCTACTGCAATAGCGGCAAGCGCGTTTAACACATTATGTTTGCCCGCCAAATTTAGTTTTACTTCTAAGATTGGATCCTTTGGTGAACGCCGCACTTTAAAAGTAGAAGTAAACCCTGTTTGCTTAAAATCATAGGCGCAAAAATCAGCATTTGTATCAAAACCATAAGTAAGCATGGGCCGCGAAATTTTTGCGAGAATTTCTTTAACCACAGGATTATCAATACAAACTACCGCCAACCCATAAAATGGCAACTTATGTAAAAAATCAATAAATGCCTGTTTTAAGCGATTAAAATCGTTGTGATAAGTAAGCATGTGGTCAGCATCAATATTGGTAACCACGCTAATTGTCGGATTAAAATAAAGAAAAGAAGCATCGCTTTCATCGGCTTCAACCACAAAATATTGGCTAGCTCCAAGTCTGGCATTTACCCCTGCACTATTTAATACTCCACCAATAACAAAAGTTGGGTCAAGCCCAGCTTCTGCTAAAATACTAGTAATCAAACTTGTAGTAGTGGTTTTTCCATGAGTTCCAGCGATAGCAATACCATGATGAAATCGCATTATTTCAGCTAACATTTGCGCTCGAGGCAAGACTGGTATCATTGCTTGATGCGCGGCAACAACTTCTGGATTATCCGCAGTAATCGCACTAGAAATAACCACAGCATCAGCACCTTTGATATGTTCTGATTTGTGCCCTTGATAAATGATAGCGCCTAATGCTTGCAGACGTTTAGTAGCAGCATTTTCATTACCATCTGAACCAGTAATTTTATATCCCTGGTTCAATAAAACTTCAGCAATTCCACTCATCCCTGATCCACCAATACCAACAAAGTGGATTGTCTTAATGCGACGCATTGCAGTAAAAGATGTCATGTTACACCGTGCGTAAAATTTTTATAATATAGTTTTGGTTTCAATACCGTACCAATTTTTACTTCATGATAAATTCGAAGCAGAATAGCAATAATAATGCAATTAAACAACATGCTGCTTCCGCCAAAACTCATCAAAGGTAATGTTAGGCCTTTGGTTGGTAAAATTCCGATATTGACCCCAATGTTGATAATAACTTGCAATCCCAATAATAACCCCATACCATAAGCTAGAAAACAGGCGAAATTATTTTTACTACGCTCAGCCATCTTGCCTATATAAAGAATACGCCCAACTAATAAAGCAAATAATGCCAAAACTGCGAGTTGCCCCACAATCCCCAATTCTTCAGCTAACACTGCAAATAAAAAATCAGTATGCGCTTCAGGTAGATAAAAAAGTTTTTGAATGCCATTACCAAGGCCTACACCAAAAACTCCTCCGCGTCCAAAAGCAATCAGCGACTGCACTAGCTGATAACCACTATCAAAAGGCCTTGCCCATGGATTAAGAAATGCGGTCATGCGCATTACGCGATAAGGTGAGGTAATAGCCAGCATCCATAACCCAACACCAACTAATAAGAACAATACAACAAATTGCCACAACCGCGCACCGGACAAATACATCAGGCCAAGTACCGTAAACAAGATTACTACCACTGCACCAAAATCTGGCTCAAGTAACAATAATCCCGCAATCAACCCGACTAAAATTAATGGCTTAACAAAACCCACAATACTTTGCTTAACTTCTTCCTGGCGGCGTACCAAATATCCTGCGGTATAAATTACTACTGCACATTTGGCAAACTCAGAAACTTGCAGTGCAATAAAGCCAAAACCAAGCCAACGAATACTGCCATTTACTTCGCGACCAACTCCAGGAACTAAAACTAAAATTAATAGCAGTAAACTAGTTATCAACCAATAACCGCCGGTTTTTTCCCAATAACTTAGCGGCACCCTGAGCAATAAAAACCCAATCGTAATACCAAACACAAGATAAATTATTTGGCGGAATAAATAATGAAAAGGCTGATGAAATTGACGATCTGATATGCCCATTGATGCAGAAGCAAGCAATAATAAACCGCAAGCAATTAATGTAACAGTGATAAATATCAACCAATAATCTAAATGAAAAATTTGCTGTTTTATTTTCGCTGTTGCCATAGCTTTATTATGGATATTTAGTGATTAAATTATGAGTTTAAACTAGCATCAGAACTTCTGTAATTTGGAAGCCTAGTATTATTTATGCTTAAAGAATTAGCTAATAAAGGAGTGGAAGCATTCGCAGTAGCAGCCTCAGAAAAACTTGAACTCGGAAGAGTTAGGCGCCCATCTTCTTGGGGTAGTTTTTGAAAGAACTGATCTAAACTAAACAATAGGCTATCAAGTCTTTGCAACGGGATATCATAACACCCAGGTTTTTTCTCTAATTCACCTATCACAGCATCTAATTCATTTCTTACATTTTGATCTAAGCTTCGATCATTTTCGTAGTTAGTTCTAATCTTTTGCAATAACTCTCCAATAGGCTCGAAAATCTCGAGAGTCATGGGCTTGTTAGACCTTTGACTGATCTCATGAACGCTCAAACTTTTTGTCCAATCAAATAGCCAACTTAGTAGCATTCCAGCAAGCTTAATAGCAATACTTATTAGTATTGCGCCAGTTAGATCAATACCAATAAATGTTACCCCGCCCCCAAAAGTAGAAAACATAACATTGGGATCAAAACCAAATTTAGTAAACTGTAACCAAATAGCAGCACCAATACCAACAAAAGCACCAATCCAATATATATAATTAGGCAGCTTATAACTAAATCCATTAAAATTATTTTTTAAGCTATTGATATTGTTTCTTTGCAAAATAACTCCATTCCATAGTCCCGTCTTCATATTATCAGCGCCTAATTCATTACTCATACTTATTACCTCTTCTTATGTGCTTTTAATTCTTAATTAATTTAACCTCTTCCATAAACACCTTACCGCGATGCTCAAAATTATCAAACATATCAAAACTTGCGCATGCAGGAGAAAGCAAAACCGCATCGTTAATTTTAGCATGCTCTGCAGCTAAAGCCACCGCTTGATGCATTGAATCAGCAAAAATAATTTCTGTATTATTAGGAAGAGCACTGGCTATGAGCTTGGCATCCTTACCAATTAATATTACAGTACGCACATATGCCGTAACCGCATTTTGCAGTGGTGAAAAATCAGCGTCTTTACCAAGACCTCCTGCAATTAAAACCACTTTCCCTTTAATACTTTTCCCAATACCAATAATTGCAGCTAAAGTTGCACCAACATTAGTGCCTTTAGAATCATTATACCAATTGATACCATTTATTTCTCGCACCCATTGGCAGCGATGCTCTAACCCAGGAAATTCTTCTAGCGCTTTAAACATTGCAGGATATGGCAAATATACTGCCCGACCTAAAGCTAAAGCAGCAAGCGCATTTGCAATCTGATGCAAGCCTTTTATTTTTAATTTATTCGTAGGGAAAGCAATTTTCCCCTCACAAATAAATTCACTAAAATCGCTATTCACACCAAAATCAACATCTTTTGCATTTAAACCAAAACTAAAAATTTTCTCTGGCAGTTTTACTCCAGAAAAGCTAGCAGGATCATCGCGATTAATCACCGCAACTTTACAATTATGATAAATACGTTTTTTTGCTAATGTATATTCCTCAAGGTTTTCATATCGATCCATATGATCTTCGCTAATATTTAGCACTACTGCTGCTTGAGCCTTTAATGAATAAGTAGTTTCAAGTTGAAAACTCGAAAGCTCTAATACATAAAGCTCAGCTTTTGCATCCAATAAATCTAATGCTGGTTCACCTAAATTTGCGCCAACTTTAACATTAATTCCTGCAGCTTTAGCCATTTCACATACTAGTGACGTAACAGTGCTTTTACCATTTGAACCAGTAATCGCAACAATTGGCGCTTTAGCTTCGCGCGCAAAAAGTTCAATATCGCCAATAACCGGGATGCCTTGTTTTATAGCATTAGCAATCACTGGTTCTTTTAATGCAACACCTGGGCTAACTATTATCTCAGAGGCTTGTGATAAAAACGCAGCATTAAAATTCCCTAAGTGAAGCGGAATTTGCGGATATTTTTTTTGTATTTCATTAATACCAGGCGGGTTATCTCGACTATCGATAATTGCAATATTCGCACCACGGCTTATTAAATAATTAATACAGGAAATACCAGTTTTTCCTAAGCCAATTACTACTTTTAATTTAGTGTTTTGATCCATAACACCTATCTTGCCAAGCATCACACAAGAGATCAAGTAGAGTTTAATGACAAATAATCAATTTTGTAGCAATTCTTCATTCAAAATCTAAATTTTCTTGATCCAATAATTATGCGATTGGTCATAACTGCTTTTGGTAGCAATACTCTGTTAGCGAAACTGGCATTATGATCTATAATGCCATCCAAAAATTATTAATAGCATCGAGCAGTGCAAAAAACTAGCTTACTAAAAACCTGACACATCGCGTACTATCTATAATTAATAACACATAATCTTGTAATATATGACAATATCATGTGTCATTGAAAAATTAGTTTTTGTATCCCATAAAAGAATGTCGTATTATACTAGTGCAGTGTCAATTTAATTGTGACTAGCACGGCCAAAGCGGCGTAGGGTGTGATGGTACTCTTTGCAAGCCGGAGAGTTATATAGATTATGGAATACCCGTGGCTCGAATTAGGAATCAGTTATTTTGCTAATTAGTGCACAATAATAGAGACATCCTCCCATTCTGAATCAGATGTTGACGCAGCGCAGCAAAGAGTACCGTCACAGCCGGAGTAAAGCTTTGGCAAGTGACAAAATTAACTTGACACTGTACTAGATACAATATAATTAACCTGGAGCTATCAAAATGAGCACTGACAGACAAAGGCCATCACTTAATAGAAAATTGATATCACAAGAGCATCCACTAATCGGTCGTTTCTATGATGTTTTTGGTAGTTTTCGCGAAACCAATAGATTGCAAATTAATGTTAGCGAAGCTACCACCTTGCTACGCCATAACAAATCCGGTGAAGAAACAAAAGAAGATTTTGAAAAAAATTTTGACTTTGCCACCGATGATTTCTTTGATGCTTTAGTCTGGAAAAATCTACTTCAACTATATATTTTCAAAAACAACCATGATCTTGGCAAAGCCGTACATATAATTAAGTATGGAAATGGAACTTTTGGGGTAATGGTTAGTAGTTTAGATGCCCTGAATGAGATCCTAATGAAGGACGCATTAACACAAATCTGTTATAATTACATACAACTAATGAGCCAAGATGCGTTATTGGATGATAACGAAATAGATGCGCTCGAAAAAATTTTACTTGATCTAGAAACGGATAGTAAGTTTTTCCCTGAAAAAAAATCTTCCGCATTACAGCAACAACTTTTAGTTCGACTCAGATCGAGCCTTGACGCCAAAACTAAAGAACTCCAACAAATGCGTCAGGAAATACAATCAATACAAGAGCAATTAGCTAAAAAAGAGGGGCAGCTTGCAAAGCTACAAAAAGATATTAAAAAAATGTCAGCAGAGATCGATGCCAAAAAGCAACAACTCCAACAGCGCGAATCGATTAAGGAAAGTATTCTAAAGCTACAACTTGAGCTACAACTTGAGCTACAACTTGCTAGGGTAGCAGCAGCAACACCAGCCCTACAGGGAGATCACACCACTAAGCTTAGTGTTGCCGATTGCGAGAAAAAATTAGCTGAACAAGAGCAAAAATTGAAAAAACTTCCTACATCAGCAGAAATAAAGCAATGGATTGAAATAGCAGAAGCATTAGTTGCCCCCAGACAAAAAGAAGCTGCTGATCTAGCAGCAAAAATACTCACAGAACGCGCTGAAGCGGGTAACCACATAGTTAGGCTAGAAAGTCGGATTAAAGAGCGCCAGACAAAGCTAGCCTTGCAAGAGAAATGGTTCAATATTGTAAAGACGAAACCTCACCCTTCTGCTGACCAAAAAGAAAAGGAGAGAAAACGCGAGGCCAAACATTCAAGAAAAAATGCATCGACTTTTTTTGCTCCAGCTGCAGATAAAGAAAAAAAACAAGCTAAACACTCAAGAAAAAACGCATCGATTTTTTATGCCCCTACTCCAGAGGACGAGGACGAGACAAATCCAGATATCACTACTGAATCAGCTTCAAGTTCAAGGGCAGAAGTAACAAGTAGCGCTTCATCAACAGCTTCAAGTGCACCAAAGACAGAAGCGCCTTTAGAAGTAGCGATGGCAAAACTATCAATTGTAGAAGCAGCTTCAAGTTCAATGGCAGAAGCAACAAGTAGCGCTTCATCAACAGCTTCAAGTGCACCAAAGACAGAAGCAACTGTAGAGGCAAGTAGCGCTTCAGTACAATCTCGAGGCTATAGAAGTTAACGCAATACTTCAAATTGCACCAATGACCGGCACACTTTACATCATCGCAACACCAATCGGTAATCTTGCTGATATTTCGCTGCGCGCCATCGAAATATTAAAAAAAGTAGATTTAATTGCTGCAGAAGACACGAGGCATAGCTTAGTGTTATTAAAACATTACGGAATTAATACCCCTTGCATTTCTTTACACAAATTTAACGAAAATAAAAAAAGTTCATATTTAATTGAAGAGTTACAACAAGGAAAAAATATCGCCTTAATTTCTGACGCAGGTACCCCATTAGTAAGCGATCCTGGTTTCCATTTAGTTAAAGCAGTGCGAGATGCTGGTATTCCTATCATTACAATTCCAGGGCCTTGTGCTGCAATTGCGGCACTTGCTGCCTCGGGCCTCGCAACTGATAAATTTATTTTTGAAGGTTTTTTACCAGTAAAAAAAACTGCGCAATGTGAACGCCTTGAAGAATTAAAAAATGAAACTCGTACCATTATTTTGTATGAAGCGCCACATCGCTTATTACAACTAGTCGATAATTTGTTAGAAATTATTGGAGCCGAGCGGCAAATAGTTATTGCCAAAGAGTTGACCAAAATTCATGAAACCATTATTGCTGCACCTATTCCTGAAGTAAAAGCTTGGCTCTTAGCCGACCCCAAACGTCAATTAGGTGAATTTGTAATTTTAATTCAAGGCGCCATAGAGCAAAAAGATATGACTATTTCTGCAGATACCCGCAAGGTTTTGGCAATCTTGTTGCAAGAACTTCCGACTAAAAAAGCGGTAAATATAACAGCAAAAATTACTAATTGCGATAAACGCGAACTCTATCAATTGGCAATTAGCTCTTTACAAAACCATTGAGCAAAAAATTACTGTAAAAAAAATCCCAAAGTTAAAAATTCCTGTTATACTTTTGTAATTAACATTTATAGTGAACATTATGATTTCTAATATTCGTAACATTGCAATTATTGCCCATGTAGATCATGGCAAAACCACCCTCGTTGATCAGCTATTGCGTCAATCTGGAACTTTAAAACAAAAATTTGGTGCCAATGCGCAGCCTGATAATCTAGTTATGGATTCAAATGAGCTAGAACGTGAACGTGGCATTACTATTTTGGCTAAAAATACTGCAATTAACTGGGGTAATTATAAGATTAATATCGTTGACACACCTGGCCATGCGGATTTTGGTGGCGAAGTAGAGCGCGTTTTATCGATGGTTGATTCGGTACTACTCTTGGTTGATGCAGTTGATGGTCCGATGCCACAAACTAGATTCGTAACGCAAAAAGCTTTTGCACAAAAGTTAAATCCTATCGTTGTGGTTAACAAAATTGATCGACCAGATGCAAGACCAGATTGGGTAATTGATCAAGTATTTGAATTGTTTGTACAGCTTGGCGCCACTGATGAACAGTTAGATTTTTCTATCATTTATACCTCAGCAATAAAGGGGTTTGCTACGCTTGATGTCAATAAATCTAATACTGATATGAATCCACTTTTTCAGCTGATTGTCGATCAAGTTCCTCCACCAAAAGTAGATCCAGATGGTCCACTACAGATGCAAATTAGTTCACTAGATTACTCTAGTTACGTCGGCACAATTGGCATTGGCAGAATTACCCGTGGCAAACTTAAACGCAACATGCCAGTTGTGGTAGTTGATCGCGATGGAGAGACTCGCAATAGTAAAGTCATGCAAATTCTTGGGTTTCTTGGTTTGCAACGTATTGAGACAGAAGCTGCTGTAGCTGGCGATATTGTTGCCATAAGCGGTGTAGAGAATCTAAAAATTTCCGATACATTATGTGATCCAAAAATGATCGAAGCCTTGCCACAACTTGCTGTGGATGAACCAACCGTACACATGACCTTCGAAGTTAATACTTCACCATTTGCTGGCCGTGAGGGAAAATATTTAACCAGCAGACAACTGCGCGAAAGATTATTACGCGAATTACTGCACAATGTTGCATTACGAGTTGAAGAGTCAGACGCACCAGACAAGTTTAAAGTTTCGGGCCGCGGTGAATTGCATCTTGCAATTTTAATCGAAACGATGCGACGCGAAGGTTACGAGCTTGCTGTTTCGAGGCCTCAGGTTATTCTCAAAATGCAAGATGGTTTGCCGCAAGAACCATTCGAGTTTTTAGTAGTGGATATTAGTCAGGAACATCAGGGCGCAATTATGGATGCTCTTGGTTCGCGTAAAGGCGAATTATTAAATATGTTGCCAGCACAAACAGGCCGAGTCCGTTTAGAGTATATGATCCCAACACGTGGCTTAATTGGCTTCCAAACTGAATTTATGATGCTAACTTCTGGTATTGGAATAATGCATCATGTGTTTGATCACTATGCTCCAGTAAAAGTTGGAGCGATGCCAAGTCGCGGCCGCGGCGTAATGGTCTCAATGTGTAATGGCCGCTCAAGTGGATACTCCCTGTTTAATTTACAGGAGCGTGGGCGATTATTGATTGGTCCACAAGTTGATGTTTATGAAGGAATGATCGTAGGCATTAATGCTCGTGATGAGGATATGGTAGTAAATCCCACAAAAGGTAAACAATTAACCAATATGCGTGCTGCAGGTTCTGATGAAAATATTATCCTTACTCCTCCAGTTCAGATGACACTTGAAAGTGCCTTAGAGTTTATTGCAGACGATGAATTAGTTGAAATTACACCTAAAGAGATGCGGATTCGCAAAAAATTTCTTAAAGCTACCGATAGAAAAAGAGTGGCTAACACTACTAAATAATTAACTAACTAAATGGGTAAACTATGCATAAATTTTTCCAGCAAGTAATATTCATAACCGCAGTTGGTATATTAGTTACTACAATTAGCAGCACAGGGTTAGCAGCTGTACCTAACTTTTATCTCGAAGCCAATGCTGGCATAGGTAAAGTTAATGAAAGTTATGCTCAAGCATTTACTAACGACACTAACGGCTTTGCTGGTAGTATTAATGGCGGCTATCAGTTTAACCAATATTTTGCTCTAGAATTAGGATTTAATGCTTACCCTGATGAAACTTTTAAATGTATCTATGCTAATGCTTATGGCAAAAAAAATTATGCCATAGATCTTACTACAAAATTTATCCTGCCAATTACTGCGTCTAATTTCTCTCTATTTGCTAAATTGGGAATTGCAGGAGTTAATCACACTCTTGATACTGATTGCACTTCCTGGATCGAAGACAACAGTGGTTTAAGTTTATCAGTATTTACCGGCGCAGGAATCAGTTATCAAATTAACCAACACATAAGCCTTTTGTTACAAGGTAATCTAATTCCAAGTGCACGCGATTTAGTTTGGAGTCATAAAATTCCCACAATGTATCAAGGCACAATTGGTTTGAGTTACGCATTTTAATGATATCCGTGCAATTGCATCTTCAGTTTTCGTTTGGCATTATTTAGTATAGTATAATACTATCTAGGATAAAGCATAATTAATGCTAAATGTATTGTTTGGATCCCATGATGGGAATATGGGCTAATAGGGAATTTAATATGAAAAAGTTATCAATGTTACTACATGGCTTTGTAATATTTCTAGGATTTACCTTCAGCATTACCGCTTCTGCTTGTACCAGTTTTATTTTAAAAGCTAAGGATGGAAGTCCAATTTATGGTCGCTCGATGGAATGGGGGCTTTCAGATTTTAAATCTAATTTAGTGGTAGTGCCACGAAACTATTCTAACGCAGCTATTTTGATAGGTGGTAAGAAAGGCATGCGTTGGAAAAGCAAATATGGATTTGTCGGGATCAACGCCTTTAATTTGCCATTTTATATGGATGGTATGAATGAAACTGGTTTGACTGTGGGTAATTTATTTTTACCAGACCTTGCTAAATTTCAATCCTTCAAAGCTGGTGTAGAATCTTCAACTATCAATAGCGCAGACCTGGTTAGTTATATTCTTGGACAATTTAGCAATGTGGCAGAAATCAAAGCGGCTCTTCCTAAAATTCGTGTTGTTGATAATCCTGATATTACCAAAACTTTTGGGGCACCTGTGGTATTGCATTTTGTAGTTAATGATAGTACCGGTAGCTCGATCGTAATTGAATATGTGGCAGGTAAGCTTAATATCTACGATAATAAAGTTGGTATTATGACTAATGCGCCAGCGTATGATTGGCATATTAGAAATCTGCGCAATTATACTCACCTTTCACCATACGCACCAACCCCAGGTAATACCACTGTCGATGGTATTGATTTCACTCCTTTTGGCGCAGGAGCTGGTATGACTGGATTGC
This sequence comes from Gammaproteobacteria bacterium, assembly GCA_023480665.1. Classification (GTDB taxonomy): domain Bacteria; phylum Pseudomonadota; class Gammaproteobacteria; order UBA9339; family UBA9339; genus JAMCWR01. The sequence goes on along the minus strand of JAMCWR010000071.1, from coordinate 22,926 downwards.
CAGGAGATTATACGCCTCCATCGCGGTTTGTCCGCGCTTTCTTTTTTACCCATAATTCATTAGTTCCAGAAAATGCTGCCGCGGCAATTGAGCAAACACGACATATTCTTAATAACTTTGATATTCCTAGTGGGACCATTCGTGAAGGAACTCCAGAGAAATACTTCATTGAATATACCCAATGGAGTGTCATTGGTGACATGAAGAATAAACATTATTATTGGTGGACTGAGTATAATCAACAAGTACGGATGGTTGATTTGACCAAACTCAATTTTACGGGGAACAAAATTATTGCTACCCCATTAGATAAAGTTCGGATCGATGATATTGAAGAGCGGACTCAAGATCTTATGAGTACCAAATAAATGAAAACAATAAAAATTATCGTACTTATAGCATGCACCTGTTGGATACTTAATTGTTTAGCCGCAAATACCAAATGCTTAGAAACGCAAAACCCAGTAAAGGTGGATTTGTATCTTTACTTTTGGCCGACTGGAATTAATGGTGATGTTAGTGCTTATAAACATAGTGCGCATACCAACATTACTTTTGATGATATTTTGAGCAATTTAAGAATGGGAGCTACTGGCGCTATTAAAGTTACCAAAAATAATTGGTTCATATTTAATGATGCTATTTATATGGATGTTGCACCTGATGTAAAAGAAACCCTACCTCATGACATCCAAGTTAATGCTAAGCTGGATAATCGTGTTTTAGCTGACTTATTAGCTATTGGTTATCAGTGGCAAACCACAGTTCCTTGGAATTTATTTGCTGGTGTTCGGTATTTTTATGGCAGAGTTAAATTAGATGCTACTGCAGCTCTTGGTCCTTTTCAGGAAAAAGCGAGCGTGGTACAGAGTGATAATTGGTTGATTCCAACCATTGGTGGCGATGTAGATTTACCGATTTGTAGGCAGCTATCTTTCGATGTAATCGCTGATGTTGGTGCAGTAAGTCACAACTTTAACTGGGAATTAATTCCAGCATTTTTTTGGCAGTTTAATAATAATTTTAGCGTTGCCGCTGGTTATCGGTTGCTTGATGTGTATCACCATGAGAACGATTTCAAGTTGGCTACGCTAATTCATGGTCCTATTATTGGTGCAAAGATCACTTTTTAACTATTGGCGCAAAAAGTATGATCTAAATGCCTTGATGGACTCAAAGATCACCTGCAAACAAAAATAAAGCTCATTATGTGGATTGCCAGCTATCAAGGCACAATTGGATTGAGCTACGATAGGGCATTCAACACACACTTGATCGTGAAATCCTAAGTAAGCATCTGCATATTATGTTTGTAGTTTCCATTTGGTATTATACCATGTAGTATAATACCATATAGGATAAAGCATGATCACAAAAGTGCTTGATCCATTAGTGGCTTTTTACCTTCGTTCTCAAACAAAAGTTTTTCATTATAATCCCTTATGCTAAAAAAATTTATTAGCCTAGTTTTAATGTTATTAATAACAAATTGTCATGCAGCCAAATCTACCTGCTTTATCTTATATGATTTAACCACTAACAAAGTACTAATGCGCGAAAATGCTAAACAATGTCAAATGCGCTTTAGTCCATGTTCTACTTTTAAAATTCCTTTAGCGCTTATGGCTTTTGATCAAGGCATATTTAAAGATGAGAATATCAAAATTAAATGGGATGGAGTTGCTAGAGAAAATTCCAATTGGAATAAAAATCAGACGCCAAAAACTTGGCTGCAATATTCAACTATTTGGGTATCACAATTAATCACGCAACAATTGGGTGAAGATAAAATAAAATATTACTTAGAAAAATTCCATTACGGAAATACTGATATTTCTGGCGGCATTACCAAATTTTGGTTGAGTTCAAGCTTAAAGATTTCTGCAGATGAAGAGTTAATATTTTTAAAGCATCTCTGGAAAAACCAATTAGCAGTATCACCTACTGCAATAGCTTTAACTAAAAAATTACTGCCAGTAGAAAAAACTGTAAATAACAATACTTTTTATGAGAAAGCTGGGACTGGATTTCTCAATGGAGAAAACGCAAATAATGGAGTTATTGGCTGGTTTGTAGGGTTTTTAACAACAAAAAAACATGATTATGTTTTCGTCACTATTTCTATCGATTATCCTAGTTCTAAAGTTTCCAGTGGTCTAAAAGCCAAGGAAATTACCGAGAATAATCTGCGGCAAATGCAGTTGTGGTAAGCCATAAGATATAATGCCACTTTGTTAAATTCAAAACTTTGTCTGTTTTTTAGCTACAATAGCCATTTCTGGAGAATTTTTTTCATAGCTTTCTCCAGTGACATTCGCAAAACAGTCAATTACTTTAAAATTATTTTGCTGCAATTCGTCAGCAATGGTTTTTTTACTAAAACATTGAAGCCAATTATAGCTTTCGCGGATTCGCTTCTCTTCAACAATAGTAAACTTATCTAACAATAAACACTCATCATCATACTTAAATGCATTAGCAAAAACAAAGTATGGTTTTGCAGACCAAAAGCCTTTCCCTGCAGAGTACTCAAGTGTTGCTGTGGCTTTTTTGGCAGCAAAATAAGCCATAGAACTTACATCGAAAAACACCCGACCATTATCATTTAACAAATTAAAAAATATTTTTAGTAATTGCCGACGCTGTTTTGGACTAAGAGCGCAATAATCACAGTAAATCATCGTTATCAAATCAAATTTCTTCATACTCGAAAAAGCTAAATAATTTTGCAACACATAATTAATTTCTAACTTATGCTGTTTAGCCGTAGCTTTAGCATAGTTTATGGATGTTTTAGAAAAATCGATACCAGTAACTTGAGCCCCGAGCAGAGCGAATCGCGTTGTGTAAAGTCCTGGCCCACAACCAAAATCACATATTTTAGTTTGTGCATTAATACGGAAATATTTTGCCATCCAAATAACAGAACGATCAATAAAAGCAGTTTTTCGCGATGCTAAATCTGTCTCTTGATTTAAATGATAAGAGAGCATTTGTTTGGCAATATATGGGGTACACCAGAGATCTGGAGTTGTATATCGCGAATAAGCTTTAGGTTTTTTGTTTATAGTTTTCAAAAATGGAAACAAATTTTTATTCAACATATCATATCTCCTGCAAGTTTAATTTATCAACAAACCTGCTAAATTTTGCCAATGCTTCTGGCAAATTACGCCGACCAAAACCCAATCGAAAATGGTTATTAGTATCGGCAAAAAGTGTACCGGGAATAATTAACACACTTTCTGCATCAACCAACTTTTGCGCAAATTCTGCAATTGGCATACTAATTTTCAACCTTGGAAAAGCGATGAAACCAGCAGATGGCCGATGCCAAGCAAAAACCTCTTGATGCTCTGCAAAATATTTATCCAGCAAATCTAAATTTTGTTTCGCAATATTAACATTACGCTGCAAAATATGCTCTTTATTTCTTAATGCAATTAAGGCAAGAATTTCACTTGGAGCACTGCTACAGATGGTAGTGTAGTTTTTATAAGCAGCAAGTTTTTGCCGCAACTTAACATCTTTAGTAGCGACCCAACCAATACGAAGACCAGCGAGTCCAAAAGATTTCGACATAACTCCTAAACTAATAGCTTTATCATAACAATCTGCTGCGTTAGGTAAAGTAGCTGCAGGGTTTTGTTCTGAAAGCCTGTATACCTCATCACTAAATAAATAAGAATTATGTTTTTTCGCTATATTTACTATTTCTCTAAAAACTTGCTGCGCCGGCTGAAATCCTGTTGGATTGTGTGGAAAATTTATAGCAATTAATTTGGTTTTGTCGGTAATAACTTTAGCAAATTTTTCTAGGTCAAAGTGCCAAGTGTTCTCTTTCCATGCCAAGGCAAACTCTATTACTTTCCCCCCAATGGTCTGCGGAATTGCTTGATGCGACTGATAGCAAGGGGTAATAACCACAACCTCATCACCAGGTTTAAGAAGTGACTGCATTACAATATAAATCGCTTCTTCAGCTCCAGAAAAAACTATAATATCTTCTTTAGCATTTGACTGGTACAGCTTAGCAATTGCTTCACGCAATAAAGGCAAACCCAAAGTTTCGGTATAACCAAGATTTAAGTTTTGCCACAATGCTAAGCATTCTTTATCCGCCATAGAAAGTATCTGATGCATAAAATGAGACTCAGGATCAGATGATCCAAGCATATATTTTGCGACAAACTCATATTTGGCAAAATATTCTTCTAGCTTAAATGCTGGTAGCTGCATGTTTTTTCTCTAATTAAGTAATGATTTCATAATACCTTTTTAATTAACCGCTCAGTTAATTTAATTGGTAATCCCGTAACACTATCGCAAATCCCATCAATTAGTGTGCTCAGATTGAATCGCAACTTATAAATGAAAGCATCGGTTCAATAAGCTGATAAACCTCATCGGAAATTTCTTCGCGGCACAATATTTTTCTCGCTAATGCATATGCAACTGGCAAGCTGTAGTGAGAACCTGACATCACATATTGCTTGTATAAATCACGAGAGATACCATCATGAAACTTGTGTATAGCATCACTTAAATCCCAACAATTAATCTTATTTTGTTGCCATGCCTCAAACAGTTTATGCAAATCAGATAAAGCAGAATCAAGCTCACGTTTATATGCCACTCCTGACAACTCACACAACTGTTTTTTAATACATTTTGGATAGTCTTGCATATAGCCTCCTTATTCCAATTTCATAAAGATCTGCTTGAACTGCAAAGCGTCATCCATTTTCTTTCCAATCGAGCGTACATTCAATAACATTAGCACACCTTTTCACCAATTTTTCCACAACAACCAAGCTTTAAAAAATGGATTAACAAACTTGTATTCGCTACCATAACGATAAATCACTCTTAGCCGTTCTAGTCTCATTAGGGCTTTTTTTACGGATGAGGATAAAGAAATACCTATCTCACGCAAAAAAGCTCCTGAATATGGTGCAGTGCCACCCAATTGTGCAAGCCCCTTAAGGCAGCGTAATTGTTGTCCTGTCAATTGTACCAATATTGATTCATAACCTTTTTCCTCTCTTGAGAAAATTAAGCGTAGCGCTTGTGGTATGTATTGCTTATCAATATGCGTTTTTTCATTGGTCGAATCCCATAAGGCACCGCAATATTGTTGGACATCACCTGGCACATCACCAGTTGTTTCAAATCCAATATCTAGAACGCCATCATCTATAGTGCGTTTACCTAGCAAAAATTTATTTTTCAAAAATCTTTTAAATTGATCACGGTCTATTGCTCCAACTTCAATAGGTATGGCGGATTTAAAAAACGGACTATCCGGATCGGTAAATATATCATGCATTTGGTTGCGCACACTGCCAGCGAACAGATAAGGAATTTTATTGTGGAATTGAATCTTGCTGCGTAATATAGCTAAAACTTCTTTTGCAGCCTTAAGGTTAAGAATGTCCTGAAACTCATCAAACATTACGATTAGAGTTTGGTGTTTGCCGATATCGGCTATCAAATCAAGAATACTGTTTATTGAGTCAGGTCTTAGTGGTGTAACTGTTTCTAGAGAGATTGATGGTTTGCCTGTTAAAGCATCGACTGAAATGATTGGGCGCAGATGGGCTAAAGTACGCAAAATTTTTTCCAATAACCCTGCTTGTTGTTCAAAAGAAATGATAGCCTTAACCATACGTTTGCACATGCCATCCACATCTTTGATTTCTAATAAATCTATATAAAGAATAGAACACTTTTTGATAAGATGTGATGCCTCATGAATCAAAGAAGTTTTACCCATGCGACGCTCACCTTGCAAAACAATATTCTGTCCAGCTTTTATAAATTCTATAACCTGCTTCATTAAAATAGGACGTGGACAAAAGTCCTCTTCACTTACAACTTGGCCGTACTTAAATGGATTCATAGTGTTTACCCTAAGCTTATTATACTATATGGTATATCACCTTTTGGCGTGCTGTATATTGCACTATTTAGTATAACACAATTCTGTTAAATTTCAATAAAGCAATTGTTTGCTTGGTAACATTTTACAAAACATCCATGAGACATAATTATTTAAATATTTTAATAGTTACCAGCGTTGCTCTAATTGGATAATGCTTTTATTAACCTATTAACTAATTTAATTGGTAATCCCGTAACACTATCACAAGTCCCATCAATTTTAGTAATAAAAGGCTGTAATAGTTTATCATCAAGAGAAAATCCACCAGCACAGTGCAACACATATTCTTGTGCAGCAATGGTTTTAATCATTTCTGAAGGGATTTTACTAAAATGTACTGTTGCAGAGGAAACTCCTGATTTTTGCTTTTCCGTTTGCGTATTTGTTACCACAACAGCAGTAATGGTTTGAGCAGCATATTTTATATGCAGACGTAAAAATTTTTCCGCTTCACGATGAGTTCGAGGCTTTTCTAAAATATGCTTATGACAACAAACAACTTGATCAGAAGTAATTAGAAGTGCTGACTTTTTTATCTTAGGCAATAACGCCTCGGCTTTTGCTTTGGCAAGCAGCACAACTAGTTTTTTTGGATCACTACTACGAATAGATTTTTCGTCAATATTGGGATCCATAACGATAAAATCATAACCCAAACTCTGTAATATTTGGCGACGCCCTTTTGATTTTGATCCTAGGATTATCTTCATAATAAAAATTAGTTTTGAATTGGTTTTATCTCTTTACTAGCAATCTTATCGTCTATTACACCAAAAAACGTCTTTACATATACTAGGAAATTAACACGGAAGTACTCGGAAGAAAAATTATTTCCGTGCTAAAAAGAAACATTATTTGGCAGTATAATCGATTGGCGCGCCCGGAGGGACTTGAACCCCCGACACCCTGGTTCGAAGCCAGGTACTCTATCCAACTGAGCTACGGGCGCATATTTTGAAAGAATCGGGTCAGACACAGCTAGCTGAATGAATATTATTGATTATATTTACTTTTTAGTAAAAAACTATCGGTGTCAGAGACTGGTAAGTTATAGCTTGAATTAATAAAAAATTCAACTTTAAACACCCTTACCTCTGACACCGATAGTTTTTAAAAATAAAACATATATTACCAATACGTTAGCGATAGCTATCGGTGTCTGACCCCGTCAATTGTAATTCCCCACCTTTAGTTCCACTTTGTTTTCTCTCTGCACACTAGTACTTTGAGCGTGAGCACTGGTACTTTGAGCCTGAGCAATTAATCTTGGAGCCCCAATAGCTCTTGGAGTTTCTGCCATAATTACAGCAACATCTAGCTGTTTTCTGTAATGGCATCGCAAAACCAAAGCAGCATTATTTAACGAAGCTAGAAATTGGTCATATGATAAAATTGCTCCAAAACGGTAATATCTAATATCTTCTAAAAGAGTACGAAAGTTTTTAGCAGTCACTTCAAGGTTATCAGTAATAACTAATTGACTTAGCTTCTGAATAAATAAAATCGTATAAATTAAATGCCCCGTCCTTCCTACACCTGCTTTGCAATGAATGACGATTTTACTCTGTTCGCTGATTGAAGGTATTAATTCAAAGATAAACTTAGTAAACTGTACCTGCTCTTCTTCTGAGGAAAGACAAATGCTAGTCCCGTCTTTAATCGGAAATGTAAATACTCTAAGAGAGTTTTCTGCTTCCGTATCACAACAAAAACAACACGGACAACTATCGCTATTTTCGAGGATAATAGAGACTCTTTTTTCATAAAATAATGGTTTTTTATGTTTTGCCAAACCATGCTTCATTGGCAAACAATAATTTGTACGATACCGTTTCCCACTTGACGAAGTATAACTGACTTTTTCCTCTTCAATATTCATAAAATCTTCTGCTGTTCCAAGTCTTATAATAGCATCAGCAGTATCCTTTTCATATTTTGGAAAAACTCTCTCTTCAAACAATGTAGTCATTTCGTCTTTATTAGCAGGTCCAACTCTTGCAATTAAATTAGTCCCTCCTATTTCTGACTCATGTTGAAAAATTATATCATCATCCATACCTTTTATTTCTTGATAAAAAAGTATCCCCCTCGAATCCTCTGCTATGTGTTGTAGACACGGTTGTTGAAGCAGAACTTCCCAATTGTCAAACATAAATTTAAGCTGCTTCTCATCTGGTACTTTATATTCGGAATTGTTAGTAAATGTAGGAATGTAACGTGGTAATAGCTCAATATCAGTGCTCATATTATTTATAATTTGTATAATTAATATTATATTTTAATATTGTAATTATAAACACATTTTCATTATTTACAAATTATAAGTTTGTAAAAACAAAGCAAAAGAATGTATCAGATACAGAAATTTGTAATAGTAATTATGAAAAAATTTTTTTAGAGTTGTAAATTCTAAAAACTTAAGTATAACATAGAGGAAAATATTCAAGGTACTAAGTTTATTGCAATTGCAAGCAGTTAAATAAGGAGCAATATATATGTCACTTGATCTCTCTTCATTTGAAAAAGCCATAACTAGTTTAGAAGTTGCGATCCACCGAGCAAAAAAAACACCTCAAGACGCAGAGCTTCGCGACGCCGTCATTCAGCGTTTTGAATATACTTATGAACTAGCATGGAAAATGTTAAAAAGACAACTTGAATTAGAAGCTCCCACTCCTGAAACTATTGATACTCTTTCATTCCGAGATCTATTACGAGAAGCTGCAGAAAAAGGTATAATTGATAATATCGAACATTGGTTTATTTATCGCGAACAGCGGAATATTACCTCTCTCTCTTATGATGAAAAAATAGCCGAACAAATACGACAAACCACTTATAATTTTTTGCCCATAGCAAAATCCTTACTTATTATATTAACCAACCGACCTGCGTGATTTTTCCTTCACCTATCTTATGTCTTCTGACCCGCCAAATAAAGCCATGTATCAACAACCGTATCTGGATTAAGTGAGATACTTTCAATGCCTTCATCAATTAACCATTTGGCAAAATCAGGATGATCAGAAGGGCCTTGACCACAAATGCCAATATATTTGCCACGAGCTTTACAAACACTAATCGCCATATGAATTAAGGCTTTTACTGCTTCATCGCGCTCTTCAAAAAGTTTTGCAACAATACCAGAATCGCGATCAAGCCCTAAAGTAAGTTGAGTTAAATCATTCGAACCAATTGAAAAACCATCAAAATGATCTAAAAATTCATTGGCAAGCAAAGCATTTGATGGGATTTCACACATCATTATAACTTTTAAATCATTTTCACCGCGCTTGAGCCCATGTTGAGCCAATACCTCAATTACCGCTTTAGCTTCCGCCACTGTACGACAAAATGGCACCATAGCAGCAACATTAGTTAACCCCATCTCATCGCGCACACGTTTAATCGCCTGACACTCAAGTTTAAAACAGTCGCTAAATAAAGGATCTACATAACGTGAAGCGCCACGAAAACCAATCATCGGATTCTCTTCACTTGGCTCATAAAGTTTACCACCAATTAAATTAGCATACTCATTACTCTTAAAATCGGAAAAACGCACAATTATCATCTTCGGGAAAAAAGCGGCAGCAATAGTAGCAATACCTTCTTTTAAACGTTCAATATAAAATTCTACTGGGTCTTTATAGGCTTTGGTTTTTTCTCTGATAGTTTGTTGTAGGTCTTGAGGTAACTTGGCAAAATTAAGCAATGCCTTCGGATGAATACCGATCATTTGATTAATAATAAACTCTAAACGCGCTAGCCCCACACCATAATTAGGCAAAAACTGTAGATCAAATGCACTATCCGGATTAGCTAAATTCATCATGATTTTGACTGGAATTTTCGGCATTTGTTCTAGGCTTGTTGTAGCAATAGTAAAAGGCAATATATTTTTGTAAACAAATCCCGTATCACCTTCAGCGCAGGAAACTGTAACCTCACTCTCATTTTGAATAAGTTTTGTCGCATCCCCAGTACCAACTACTGCAGGAATGCCAAGTTCTCGCGCAACAATTGCAGCATGGCAAGTTCTACCGCCGCGATTAGTAACAATCGCCGCAGCCCGTTTCATAACCGGTTCCCAGTCAGGATCAGTCATATCGGTAACTAAAATATCGCCTTTTGCTAAAATATCCATATTCTTTAGATCAAGCACAATTTTAGCAAGTCCAGCCCCAATTTTTTGTCCGACACTTCGCCCTTCAACTATTACTTCGCCTCGCTTCTGCAACTGATAGCGCTCAACAACTTGTTTAGTATGCCTAGACTTTACAGTTTCTGGTCGCGCTTGAACGATATACAGCTGATTACTAACACCATCTTTTGCCCACTCAATGTCCATAGCTCGGCCATAATGTTGCTCGATCGCTAAAGCATCTTTTGCTAATTTTTCGACTTCGGCATCATTAAGACATAATAAACCGCGTTGCTCTGGCTCAACATCAACTTTTGCAACCGCAAGACCATCTTGTTTAGTATTAGCGAAAATCATTTTTATTAATTTGCTACCAGCGTTGCGCCGTAAAATTGCTGGTTTTTGTAATGTTAAATTGGGCTTATAAACATAAAACTCATCTGGATTAACTTGTCCTTGGACAATTGGTTCTCCTAAACCATAAGAAGCATTAATAAATATTACCTTATCAAAACCCGATTCGGTATCGATACTAAACATTACGCCACTAGTTGCTAAATCGCTCCGTACCATTTGTTGAATCCCAGCAGAAAGGGCAACTAGTTGATGCTCAAAATTATAATGCACCCGATATGCAATTGCGCGATCATTATAGAGAGAGGCAAAAACTTTTTTGATAGCAATTAAAACCTCATCAATTCCAGATACATTTAAATAGGTTTCTTGTTGGCCAGCAAAAGAAGCATCAGGCAAATCTTCAGCGGTTGCTGAAGAACGCACAGCAAAAGTAATATTTGAGCCAAGTTGAGAAATAAGCTCTTGATAGTATTTTCTAACATCGCTTTCAAATTCTGGCAGCAATGGAGTATGCATTATCCATTCGCGAATTAAACTCCCAGTTTTAGCAAGCAATTGCACATCATTGATATTAAGCTCTGCTAGCGCAGTATATATTTTTTGATCTAAGTTATTTTGCGCAAGAAAATCTCGGTATGCTTTTGCTGTCGTGGCAAATCCTCGAGGAACTTTAACTTGGCTTTGAGTTAAATGATTAATCATTTCCCCAAGCGAAGCATTCTTACCACCAACCACAGCAACATCATTCATCCCTATTTCTTCAAACCATAGCACGTTATCTGTCATACATCCCTCCTTGATATCTTTATGGGGTCAGGTCTTTAATATAGCATTTGTACCTCTTCAACCTTGATACCTATTACTTGTTCAATGCTAAATTAAAGACCTGACCCCATTTATCATATAATTCTGCTAAAGTCATAACTTGTTCCTCATCAACTTTGGTTAAACCAGCTTGGATAATTTCTTGGAATTGGGCTTCGTCTCTAATTTCACCAGCTTCAACAATATAACTTAGTATAGAATTAATATAGCTAAGGTCGTCGCTATTTTCAATAGCCTTGAGATTTTGCATTAGATCTTTAAGTATTGGTAAAAATTCTTTGGCAAAGATGTTTTTCATAAGTTTAGCCAAAGTTCCATACCATAGCATCGATTTAAAATCAGTATCTGGGATTTTTGTTAAATCAATTAGTTGGAATGGCTTAAATAATATTGGATAATTTTGTAGAGTACCTGGTTTGTGTTGTAGGGGCAGGTTTGTGTTTGAAGTATAGAGTTTTAATAGAATCTAAATTCGTAAAAGTCATCTGCAGTTTATTAAATTCTGCAGAAACCTGCCCACTAGATTTGTGCCGCTACACGGGCGGGTTTCAGATGGCATTAATAAAATCGCGGTAGCATTTGCGAATCTAGACTCTATTTGGCCGCAGTATTTCCAACACAAACCCGCCCCTACATTTACATGGAGCGAAAAAACCGATTATGTGGTGACAAATGATTATTCATGCAGTAATTCTGCAGTAATAATCGTTAAGCGCAACACTGGGAAAAACACTGTAGAAATGGTAGGCTTATAAAATAAGGGAAAACTACTATGACAAAAATTGATAGCAACATCCATTTAATACCCCCTCAAAAAATCAACAGCAAAAAATATGCATTCTATGGCGCGGAATGTGTAATCTTAACTCGAGATAATAAAATATTACTCCAATTACGTGGAGAAAATTGGCAGCGCTTTCCTGGATATCTCACAAATTTTGGTGGTCAAATTGAGACTAATGAAACACCACTCGAAGCTTTAATCCGCGAATTACATGAAGAATTAGGTGCAAAACCAAATCCCTCAGAAATAATCTTTCTTGGCGCAGTTACTGAAGCAATAACCAAACATAGTGAATTAATTTATGTTTATTTTTGGTATGACAAAACCGGAACTATTACTGGATGTTACGAAGGTACAGTTAAATATTTTGCAAATGTTCAGGAAATACTTGCTGAGCCCAAAGTAATGGACAGCACAAAATGGGCATTGAAAAAATGTTCGCAGATCGCGATACTATGAACTATTTAGAGATGAATATTTATGCAAAACAAAAATATAATCCTTGGAATTACTGGTGGCATTGCTGCTTATAAAAGCGCTGAACTAACGCGATTATTACGTCATGCAGATTGCAATGTACGTGTAATCATGACACAAAATGCTCAAGAATTTATCACACCACTTACTTTACAAACGCTTTCTGGCAACCAAGTATATACGAAAATGTTTGCCCAAGATCTCGAGCTTAACATCAAACATATTGCTCTTGCGCGCTCTGCAGATCTTGTAGTGATTGCTCCAGCTAGCGCTAATTTTATTGCTAAGCTTGCTTATGGTTTAGCTGATGATCTTCTGTCTACCGTTTGTTTAGCAACAACTGCGCCCATCGCAATCGCTCCAGCCATGAACAAAATAATGTGGCAAAACACTATCACCCAAAAAAACATTGCCTCGCTACAAGATCGCGGCATCAATATTTGGGGGCCAGCCGCTGGTGATCTTGCGTGTAATGAAATAGGTTTGGGCCGTATGCTTGAAGCAACTGAAATTTTCTCATTAATAAAAAATTTTTTTACGTCAAAAATACTGCAAGGAGTTAATATTTTGATTACTGCTGGACCAACACAAGAAGCGCTAGATCCTGTTCGTTTTTTAACTAATAAAAGTTCTGGCAAAATGGGGTATGCTATCGCTCGTGCAGCAGAACAAGCTGGAGCAAATGTTACCTTAATCAGTGGCCCAACTAGCTTGCTCAACCCACCTAATGTTAAGCGCATTGGTGTTATTAGCGCCGAAGAAATGTATTCTCAAGTGATAAAGCAGATAAAAAATACTGCTATTTTTATTAGCACTGCAGCAGTAGCAGATTATCGCCCAGCAAAAACAGCTAAACAAAAAATCAAAAAAACTGGCGAAGAATTAACTTTAGAACTGCAAAAAACCCCCGATATTTTAGCTGCAGTTGCGCGCCTACCAAAAAAACCGTTTACTATTGGCTTTGCTGCCGAAACAGAAAATGTGAAAAAAAATGCTATAAAAAAACTGCAAACAAAAAATTTAGATATGATCGTAGCAAATAAAGTAGGAAAAAATTTAGGCTTTGAAAGTGACAATAACGAATTATTAATCTTAAGCAAAAATGCTCCAGAAATTAAATTAAGCTATGCTGCAAAAACTCAATTAGCAAAAGAATTTATTACCATAGTTGCAAACAAAATTAAACATAAAGGTTAGGCTTTTATTATGTCACACGCTATATTTTTTATTTCTGATGGAACAGGAATAACAGCAGAAACGTTGGGGCGAAGTTTATTAACCCAATTCCCAAAGATAAACTTTTCTTATACAACAATTCCTTATGTGAATAATTTAGCAAGAGCCGAACAAGCTTTAGGAAAAATTCGCGCAAGTACAAGCGACGAACGTCCAATTATTTTTGCTACTCTTATTGACGCTAAAGTTAGTAGTTTTCTACAAAAAAGTAATGCGTTATTTATTAATTTCTTACAACCTCACCTACAAACCCTTGAAAATGAATTTGGCCATGAGGCAGAAAAAACTGTTGGTAAATTTCATAGTACAAAAAACAATGGCTCTTATAAGCTAAGAATTGATGCGATAAATTTTGCCATATTAAATGATGACGGCGCTAATACTAAACAATATCAAAATGCTGATATTATTCTTACAGGAGTTTCTCGTTCTGGCAAAACGCCAACCTCTCTTTATCTGGCACTACAATATGGGATTTTTGTGGCTAATTATCCTCTAACCACAGAAGATTTTGCTAAAAATGAATTGCCACAGATTTTACAACAATATAGAAACAAACTATTGGGTTTGGTTATTGATCCTTTACGCCTTTCCCAAATTCGTCAAGAACGCTTGCCTAATAGCCAATATGCATCTTTAAAACAGTGTGAACAAGAAATTAATCAAGCTAAAACACTATTTCAAAAAGCACAAATTAACTATCTTGATGCGACGAATCGCTCAATCGAAGAACTAGCTGCAGATATTTTAACTTCTACTGACTGGGTCAGACACCGATAGTTTAGAAAAATATTACTAAATCCAATAACTTATTTTCTTAGACAATCGGTGTCAGAGGTGTATATCTTCGCACCATAAAAACCGAGGCACACCAGATAAAAGCAAATTTGATTTTTATCTAATTATTATTTTTTTCAGCATATTTACCTCTGACACCGATAGGTTGCTTAAGTAATATTTTATTTTTAAAATAATTTTTCAAAACTATCGGTGTCTGACCCCCGTACGTAATACAATACAAAATTTTTGCATGCGAAACGTTTCCGCGTATAATTAACTCGTAAAAAATTCCCAAAGGAGATTATATGCAAAGGAATAAATTTCATCTTCGCTTCATTGCGCTGTTTTTTACTCTGTTTTTGGCTTTCATTCCTAATTCATTTGCCCAAGATCAAAATACAGAAAATTCAGCACCTTTAAAACAAGAACAGCTAGATCAATTATTGGCACCAATTGCACTTTATCCTGACTCTCTGCTTACGCAGATATTAATGGCATCAACCTATCCTGTAGAAATCGTTGAGGCTGATCGTTGGCTAAACGAAAATGATAATAAAAATCTTACTGGTGATGATTTAGCTAAAGCATTGGAAGCTAAAACATGGGATCCAAGCGTAAAATCCTTGGTTAATTTTCCGCAAGTATTAGATATGATGAATAACCAACTGGGTTGGACACAACAACTTGGTTATGCCGTAATGGCACAGCAACAAGATGTGTTAGATACAGTACAAAAATTACGTCAAAAAGCCCAAAAAAATGGCAAACTTAAGACCACATCACAGCAAACAGTTAGCACAGACTCATCCAACGATATCATTATTGAACCAGCGAGCCCTACTGTAGTATATGTCCCAATATACAACCCATCTGTAGTTTATGGACCATGGTGGTGGCCATATTACCCACCTTACTATTTCTACCCTTTAGGTTATGGGGTACCAGGTAATTTTATTGCCTTTACAGCTGGGTATATTCTTGGTTCATCTTGGGGATATTCTTGGGGTGGTTTTGATTGGCGACATGGATATATGGATGTTAATGTAAATCGAAATATAAATTATAATAGAAATATAAATCGTAACTCATTTAACAACCAGCATTCCTGGAAGCACGATCCTAACAAACCCTTTAATAGACCTACAACAATAGCAAAACCAAGCCACTCATTAAGCAGCACAGGGTTAAAAGGACAAAAAACAACTACAGAATCTCTTACTAAAGGATTGAAATCGCCTAAAGTAACTCAACAATCGATATCTAGTGGTTTAAAGACAAAAACATTTGCTCCTGTAAATAAGAGACCATCTTATGAAACCAATTCCATGGTCCGACCCAGCAGCGTATCTAGACTACATAGCAGTCATACTGCGCCTAACTATAGCCATACAGGAACAAATTATGGGCATACAGGAATGAGTTATAGCCATGGTACATCTAGCTACTCTGGAGTTAGTCATATGGGAACAGCCAGCCATGCTGGATCAGGTCATTTTAGAAGCGGCTCCAGCATATCTCATTTTAAAGGAAAGCATTAAAAAACGAATTGGGGTCAGATCTTGCATTAAGCATGAATGTTCAATGCAAGATCTGACCCCAATTTTTTCGCTGGCGTTGTACTTTATTTTTGTTGTGATAGCATAAGATCATTGTACTATCAGCTAAAGGGATACCTATATGGGAAAGCTAATATCGCGCAATTTTCTTTTTGTTCTCATCACTGCATGTTTACCATTTATTTTTGAGCAAAATAGTTATGCAGAGGACTATGGTGAGTCTAGTTTCAGTTCTGACACAGTATTTGGCCTACTGGGCGTAGGCGCAGCTGTTGGCGTAGGCTTATGGGAGTATAACAAACACAATCAAAATGATGAATCGTCCCCTACCCCAGGACCAACTCCTCCAACTCCACCAGTTGTTACCGGAGGTCCGGTAATTCTTTCTAGTAATATAGTAAATGGCACAACAGAGTATACAAACTACAACCTACAAATCACACCAGAAACAACAAGCGCTATTGGGAAAATTTTTGTATTAAATACCAGTAAATCTACGCAACAATTTACTATTACTTCTGTTAATACTAATTCAGATATAGTTATTGACCCAAACTCGAGTTGTTATAGTAGTGTTAATGGTGGTAATACCTGTTCTTTTAATATTTCTTTCACCCCAGCAAGTAAAATATATAAAAATATAACATTAGATCCTGTTCTTTATCGCATCACTGGCACTACTACAAATAATAGTGATTACATTACCATAAACCCAAGTACCACAAACAGTAATGTGTTTTATAATCCAGCAGTAGTTGGCACTGATGCTCACAGTATTCAATCGGTTAAAATAACAGCATTATTAAATATCCCACGTAATGGCATTGATGTGCTTTATACTGCAACAGATGGTTATGGTATTTTTGCTAGTACTGACGGCGGTATAAGTTCTATCGCTATGAATAACGGAATTACGCTTCCCAATATTTCCGCAATCACTACAGATGGCAAAAATATTTATGCTGCGGCTTATAAACAAATTACTAATGCTCAAACTCAATTTGCCATTTATAAAAGTAGCAATAATGGCGCATCTTGGACCGACATTAGTAACAACATTCCAACAAATTTTGTTCCGCACGCTTTAGCTTGGGATGGCACGAATTTATATGTTGGAGGCACTTATACTGTTTGTACCACAACAAGAAATAATGGAACTCCGAGTAGCATTTTTATTAAAAATACCGACAATGATAATTGGAAAGGATCATCAATAGATGCCTCGTACATTTATAGTTTATTTTTCGACGGACAAAATTTATATGCTGGCGCGGTTATTGATGCAACCAAACCGACAACCTCTGGTGGAATCTATAAAAAAGCTACTTCTGGTGATACCTGGAATCAGTTCTTGCCAGGAAGCACTATTCTTTCGATTGCAGGAGAAGGTAATCTTTTATATGCTGTCAAAACCGAGGTTATCATTCCAGACAAACTTCTGTTCCATTCAGATATTACCAAAAAACAAAAGCTCTCAAATAACAAACCAACAATTATTAACGATGTTATGGTAAGTTCAAATGGTGAAAGTTGGACCAACTTCGCTTCGGTAAATAATGCATTTTCTTTATACCCATACCAAAATTATTTATATATTGGCACGCTAGATGGCACTGTATTAAGAGCTCCACAATTAGTATCCAATGTTGTTCCAGAAGATGTGAGTAATGGATTATATTATGGTTTTGGAATTGGTACGTTTGCTTCGGATAGCACTAATTTATATGCTGGAAGTTTCCTGGGCGGTGGCGCGTACCAAACTCAAGTTACCAATAAGAAAAATAATTTTGAGTGGAATGCACTTCCAAACGGTCTAGCTGATGTTTCCATCTCAGCTATTCAAGAAACAACAAACTTTGCTAACAAAGCCAGCACTGTTTTTTTCGTAGGCACTCAAGATCCAGCATTATTAAGTGGGATTGGTGTTTACAAAAGTACAGATAGTGGTGCCAACTGGATTCCAGATAACGCTGGGTTTACTTCAAACCAACCTCTTATGGCTCAATCGTTATATGTATTTGATAACAAGCAAGACATTGACATTTTTGTGGGGTTTCACAATTCTCTCGGTGCCTACAAAAAAAGTCTTCTTGGGCCAGGCGTTTGGAATCAAATATCAGAATTAGCACAAAAAAGCGTGACCTCTTTTGTCGGTATAAATTCACAGCTTAATCAAGCTTTCTCCATGTTTGCTGGAACTTGGATGGATAGCGCAAATAACGGAGTATACAGAAGCGACGACGGTGGCGCATGGAATCCTTCAGGCTCTGGAATTCCTGCTTCAAGCATTATTGATGCACTTGCGATCAGTTCACAAAATCGCGTCTATGCGGCTGATATGCTTAACGGCATCTACAACTATCAAAATTTAAGTGGCACATGGCAATGGGTTAATGATGCATTCCCTACTGGAATTACTCCTTTTGCCCTAAATTTATTTAATGCAAATTTATATGCTGGTTCAAGCAACGGAGTATATATACGCGCATCAACACCAAAATTAACAAACGCTTCCCCCTGGAGCAGTTTTAATAGTGGTGATTTAACAAACCCAATCCAGATTAATGCACTATTTAGTCAAGCTGGAGATGGTTACTTATACGCTGGTGGCTCAACCACTTCTACCGCAAATAAGTTTACTTTGTTTAGGATAGCAGAAGCCACAGGACAAACATGGGCCGGCCTTGGTGGAGAAACTAATAATCCAAGCATATTATCTCTTGCTGGTTTTAGTAATGTTACCAATTTATTTACTACTTTGTATGCTGGGACTTATTATCAAGGAGTACAAAAAATATTTATTCAGAATTCATCGGTAAGAAAGTGATAGTGAATGTTGAACGTAAAAAAGAAAGCTAAGAAGAAAGAGAATTCGTAAGATTAGGTTTTTAAATTAGATTATCTGGACTAGCTGACCATCCTTGGTCTCAGAAATTATCAAGTCCGGATAGAGATTGATGAATCTGGAAATCTCCTTATTTCGAAACAGAGTATATAGCATATAATTTAAAATGTAAACAAATTTATTTAAAATAACTCGACATTTGCAATTAATTTGTTTAAAAACAGCTTATTACAACTTAGAGAAGTTTGTAACTCTTGCCACACTTCTTTACCTGTAACATTCTCAAAATGTAAAATATGGCGCTGATTTTTCCCAACGGTACCAATTAACTTCGGATCTGTTGGACCATATAAAGCAATAGTTGGAACACTTAAGGCGGCGGCTAAATGACCAAGTCCCGTATCGACTGTAACTACAGCACAAACTCCAGCCATAAAATTTGCAAGCTCATATAGTGTCATCTGTGGTAAAATTTTTATTCTCTCACAAGCTGCAGCAATTCTTTCTGCACGCTCTAACTCCAAACTATTCCCCCACGACAAATAAATAGTAAATCTAGCTTTTCCCGCTAAACATGCAAGCCCAATCCATTTTTCTTCTGCCCAGCATTTTTCTGCCCTACTTGTTCCATGAATAAAAAGCAGCTTATATTCCGACTCATCTTCACCAGATGAAATATTAAGCCCATAATCAGGTTCTGATTCAGGAAGTTTATAGTTTAGCGCTTGCGCAAAAAGTTGGCGAATCCGCAATATTGCATGTTGATCTTTTGCAACTCGAAAACGTTTCTGATATAAGCATGCAGCAAGCGGCTCACGCGCTGATTTAAAATCAAAACCTACGCTTATCCCTCTGGCACATTTAGATATTATTGCACTTTTGATTAACCCCTGAGCATCAATAATATAGTCATATTTCTCCGCACGAAGCTTCTGTAAAAATCCGTTAATTTCTCTAGAAGTAAATGCTTTGAGCCAATTTTTGCGCCAACGCCTTAATGCCACAGGAATAATTTTACGAATTGAACTCGAAAGTTTAGGAATATCAGCAAAAGCTTCTTCAACTACCCAGTCAAATTCAATATCTGGAATTGCATTCTTGGCATCTACAATAGCAGGCAATGTGTGGATCACGTCACCCATAGAAGAAGTTTTGATAATAAGAACTTTCATATCTGCTCAATAACCTCTCTTGGCATTATCCCATATAAACACTTGGTATGCCCATAAGGACACGCTCTTTTAAAACATGGGCTACAAGGCAAATTAATAGATAAAATTGTAACATCAGCTGCAAGTGGCGGCGTAAATTTTGGCGATGAAGAACCATAAATTGCTATAATGCGCCGCTTTAATGCTGCCGCAACATGCATCAATCCAGTATCATTTGTAACCACTACTTGAGCTAAAGAAAGTAAATCCGCTGCCTCACCTAAATCAGTCTTGCCACAAAAATCAATACAATTATTCTTAGTTAACTCCTGGATTTTCTTTGCAATAAGCTGATCTTTTACGCCACCAAAAATCCATACTTGCCAACCAAGTTGTAGTTTTGTTTTAGCTACAGCAGCAAAATATTCCGCGGGCCAACGCTTGGCGGGACCATATTCAGCACCTGGACATAATGCCAATACTGGTTTCTCTTGTTTTGTTAAATCAAATTTTTGTAGCGTTTCAGTAAGCGTAGAAGTTTTTACTGTTAACTCGGGCCACAGGGATTCTGGTAAACGCGCCCCAGCATCAGATCCCAAAACCGCAAAACGCTCTACCATACGCTCAAATAAATGTGGTGATTTTTTTATGTTATTCAACAAACCATAACGCATCTCACCTAACCAGCCTGTGCGTTTAGGGATACGTGCCCAAAAAGGAATTAATGCGGACTTAAATGAATTAGGTAAAATAATTGCTTCAGTATAACCTTTATTACGTAATTTCTTACCAAAACTATAACGCTTGAAAAGGCTTAATTCACCGTGTTGAAATGGAAAAATTATTACTTGATCGATTTCTGGCATGCGCAAAAGTAAAGGCCGCATATGCGTTAAAGCTAAAACGTGGATAATAACATCGGGATTTCGCAGTTTAAGAATTTTAAACAGAGCCTGGGCCATAACTAAATCACCGACCCAGGCTGGTGCTACAATTAATATTTTCTCATGGCCTTGTTGCATAATTGATTTTTTATGCGTGAACCCAATAAAAGCAATTAAGAATGAAGAATTAAGAATTAGGAATGAATGTTAAAAGAATTTTATTTTTAATTTTTCATTCTTCATTTTTAATTCTTAATTAAAACCTCTACATATTAATTTTGTAAATCAGTCCTAAAGCATAAAAATCCATTTTCGGTAAATCACCTACACTCAAACTATGTGCCCAAGAAACATCTAAACCAATGTTTGGTGCAAAATAATAAGCTATACCAAGTCCACCAACTCCAGTTACTTTACCGTTTGGATCTTTATCAACGAAACAACCACCTCTGCTTCCTACACCACTACGATGAATCCATTGTGGTCCAGCTTTTACATATATTGCAAATCCATAATCAAGAGGCAATGTTATTCTTCCCTGTAAATCAATCCCTTGCTGGACAAAATCTTGAGTATTACCAGTTACATTATCTTTGAGTTCAGGACGTCCATAATAACCATAACCAAGCTCTAATCCCAAAAATGGAGTAAATGCATAGCCAAGGTAACCTCGTGCAGCAAATTTGTTGCTATCAGCAGTATCGCGCTGCAAAGTATATGAATTATCCCCATAATGCATATCTGCTAACCCAGCTTGTGCGCCAAAATATACGCTAGAAGCTTCGGCATTAAAATCGTTGTTGTTATTAACATTATTAACATCTGCTGCTGCATCGTCTTCTGCAAAAACAGGAGAACTTAAACCTAAAGCCACAACACTAATAAGTGCTATTTTTTTCCACATAATTTATCCACCTCTTTATTTACGAAATTAAAATACACTAACAAATGTAAGTTTAGGAGATCTCACAGAGAAATCAAGAGAAATTACACTAAAACAAAAAAGGCGGAACAAGTCCGCCTTTTCTGCATATCTTATATCGATTAGAAATCAAAACGATATCTTAAGCCAATCATGAATGCATCAGCATATGGTTGGTATTTAGAGAACAGCTTTCCTGGATCTTCAGAAATTGATAGATCTGGATTACCGTTGTAACGCAACCATTCAACGTTTGCAATCACATTTGGAGTGATGGTGTAATCAGCACCAGCACCGTAAATTACATTAAAGCTATGGAGATCATTTGAAGATATGTCTGGTTGTTGACCTTCAAGATTACTCATATAATAATTTACGCCCAATTTGGCATATAAATCAAAATTATCGCAGACTGGAGCTTTGATTTTGCCAACTAGATCAATAGCTTGAGTTCTATTAATCTCGAAAATATCTACGCTATTAATATCTAGCTGTGGTTTGAAGAAGAAGTAGCTATAGCCACCTTCAACAGCGAAATATTTGTTAATATCGTAACCAAGGAAAGCACGACCAACAAAACCATTGTCTTTGCTAACTTCCCAATTATCGATAGGATCACCTAAGCCTTCAATATTCTTCCAATTAGTTATTCCCCAGCCACCTTCAACACCGAGATAAAAACCACTATCTGAGACTGCGCAAGGAGCTTGTGGAAGCTCTTCTGGAAGACCACCTGCAAAAGCTACAGAAGTAAGACCAGTAGCAAATGCACTTACTAATAACAATTTCTTTAACATATTAAATTCCCCTTTTTTTCGAAAAAATAGTTTGAATAAAAAATCCTAACAGTTTCATTGTAATATTTTTCGAAGAAAATGCAACATTATTTATATGCGTGCATTCTAATTACACCGCAACATATTTTTCTTTATGCCCCAGCCAACGTTCAATTAACGAAGTTACAGTTTCAGGATATTGCTGCATGAGAGTAACAGCTGCTGCTTGAACTTGTGGAAATAAT
>JAMCWR010000056.1 GCA_023480665.1 Gammaproteobacteria bacterium | reverse complement strand
ATTCCTTATAGGTTAACTCTTTACCTTCATATACGAGCGCTATATTATTTGGAGTTTTTCTAACCTGCTCTTCAAACAATTGTTGTATCGTTTTGTCATTTGGGTAGTGTTTTTGTGGTTTGTTATAATGATCAATTAGGTGATTAAGTTCCTTGGTAGTAAAAATATTGGCTTTTGCTAAAAGTTGATCTTCGTTTCTTATCAACCAAATTAATGCATTGTGAACATGCCTTACTAAAGATTTTATGACTTCACTGGAAAATGATTCCGCATCATAAATTGCTTTAATAAATAGTTTGGTTCCCGGTAAAATCACAAGAGTTAGTGGATAGTTGGTTTTTTCATAAAATTTGATATTTTCAAACATCAGTTTTATTTTTTCTTTGCCTGTATTTGATCCAAATAGACAAGCCAGCTCCTCATCTAATGGATAATTTTCAAATACAAACAAACTATAGAAAATAGGTATGCTTTTGGGAATAGCGCTCTGGGTTTGAACTTCATTTAAACTTAAATAACTATATTGGTTAATCAACTGAATTTTTTTATGAAGATCAAGCAATTCATCTCTAACGGTTTTATCTTTACTAATTTTTACCCGAAGAGGCAAGGTATTTATAAAAAGACCGACCATTTTTTCTATCTGAGGTATATCACCAAACCTACCTGATACAGTTGCCCCAAAAACAATATCCTCTTGGTTGCTATATTTTGTAAGCACTATAGACCAAGCAAGCCCCACTAACGCGCCTAAGGTAACAGAATTCTTTTTAGCAAAAAAACGACATTCATTTGAGAAATCATTGGATAAACATTCATGATATTCTTTAAGATCAACTATAGGTTTGTGTATCTCTAGCTTATTTTTGTTTACACCAAGATCGGTAGGGCTATCTATACCCGCCAATTGCCCTTGCCAGAAGACTTTGGCTTCGTCTTTACTTTGTCCAGATAACCATTCTATGTACTTTTCATAAGCGGGTACTGCTGGCAATGATAATTTTTTACCATTAATAATACTTAGATAGAGCTCATCCAACTCTGCAAAAATAATGGGCAAACACCAACCATCCAACAAAATATGGTGGTATGTCCAAACAAAAACATACCTTGCGTTTTTGTTAGAATTTAGCTTAATTAAATGCATGCGCATTAAACACGGTTTAGAAAAATCAAATGATTGATCTAAATCATGTTTAAAATATTCAAGCAGGTTTTGCTCCTGTTCTTCTCTATTAAGATTAGACCAATCCTCCTCATACCAGGGCAAATCTACTTCTTTTTGTACTATTTGCACTGGTTTTTCTAATCCTTGCCAAAGGAATTTGGTTCTTAAAATTGCATGTCTTTTAACTAGCTCAATCCAAGCTAATTTTAAAATATTAGAATTTACACTTGCGCATTCAAAAATAATTTGGGTACGATATTGATCGCTTTCCGGGGCATAGAGAGCATGAAATAGCAGTCCTTCCTGTAGTGGACTCAAACCATAAATTGTTTCTATTGTTTTCTTAAAAGTAGAATGACGTAAAAACTGTATAATATTCTTCTTGTTGTGTTTTAACGTATTTTTTTCAATGTCAGATAATGTAATACCATGTGGAAGAATACATCTTAATTTGTCAACGCTTACATCAAATTTGATGCCCTTAGCTTGAAGAGCATAAATTAAATTAGATATTTTATTGCCGGTTATTTTATTCATTTAAAATTCCTCAATAATATTACCAGCTAAAGTTTCAAGGTTTTTGGAATCAGAATCTAAAATATTATCAATCTCCTTTTGATTTAGTTGAATTGCTTTAAAATCTGAAGGTGTATATCCTACTGCGTCTGGTTGGGTACAATGATTAATTAAAAGTCGTAAGTATTTTTTAAACCCATTGCCAAAGTTTTTTATGGTAGCTGGATAATAATGTCGACTACTAAAGCAAAAATTTACATATAAATGATCATTCATGACCATAGCATTAGCATCAATCAAACTAGTCATTTGATTGTCTAATGAAACATAGCTACCCACTGATTCTGGTGTTTTTTGTAATATTGTTAATGAATCATCGTCCATTCCTCCTAAATAATTAAAGCTAATACTGGCTCGATCATTTTTCTTAAACTGCTTAGATAAATTATCATTAGCTAGGTATTTGAGTACACCATATCCAATTCCTTTATTTGGTATCTTGCGTAATTGCTCCTTTATCGCTTTTATTGTCATGGCTAGATAATTTCCCATGTTGTCTACTTCATCCGGTAAATATAAATGAACTGGATAAATAGAGGTAAACCAACCAATAGTTCTATAAACATCAACATTAAGAATTGAACCTTCACGACCATGTCCTTCCAAATTTAAAAAAAGGTTCTTTTGCCCAGTCCACGCAAAAACAGCTAAAGCAAGTGCCGAAAGAAGAATATCGTTAATGTGTGTTTGATAAGCCTTAGGAACCTCAGTTAATAATTGCTTCGTCTCTGTTTGAGTTAAACGAATAGTATAAAGCCCCGCGCACTTAACCTGTGTTGTTTCAGATACCCGATCTACTGGCAAATTACTTACTTCTTTTTCTATTGATAACCAATAATCCAATTCTGAGCGCAATAATTCACTCTTAGCATAGCTTTGCAAAACTTCAGACCAGGTTTTATAGGAGCTGGTTTTTGCCGGCAAAGATATTTTTTGATTTGATAAAAGTTGTTGGTAAGCGCTCTCTATGTCTTCAAGGAATATTTTCCAAGATACCCAATCAATAATTAAATGGTGAATTGCAATAAATAATCTTTGCCTGCCATCAACATGGTTATAATACAAACCTAAAATCATAACTGGACCATGCTCTATATCTAAACCAGCCTGAAGCTTAGCATTGCTTTTTTCTATAAAACTCGCCTGGTCTTTGACTTTAGATAAATCAATTTCTTTGATTAATGGAGTTGCAGTTGTTTTACTATTTACATACTTCTGCTTAAAATTAGAAAACCGCAATCGTAAAACATCATGATGTTCCATCAACTTAGTAAATACTTTAATAAGAATATTTTTATCGATTTGTAATTTGCACTTAAAAAGAAATGCCTGATTAAAATAATTGGGATTGATAAAGTTTTTCTCAAAAAACCACTGTTGAATTGGGGTAAAATTAAACTCTCCGGACGCTAACCCTTGTTCTGCTACAATATCATCAAGCCCACTTTTATTTTCCAAGCTTTCTTTTGCTAATTCAGCAATCGTAGTATTAACAAGCAGTTGCTTTGGTGCTAAATAAAGACCAGCTTCTCTAGCACGAGAAACAACCTGAATGCTCATAATTGAATCGCCACCTAAGTTAAAAAAATTATCGTAAATACCAACCCGATCCAGTTTCAACACATCACGCCAAATCTTGGCCAAAATTTTCTCCGATGTAGTTCTTGGGGCTACATATTCATTAGCCAATTTTAAATTACTGCTATTTGGTAATGGCAAAGCTGTTTTATCTACCTTGCCATTTATAGTTAATGGTATTTTTTCTAGAGCAACAAAATAAGAAGGAATCATATACTCTGGCAAATCACGCTCAAGATAATGCCTAAGTAAATTAACGGTTATTTCTGTGTCTTTTTTGGTTTTTTTAGTCACATAATACGCAATTAATTGCTTCTGTATACCAATATCACTAGCTATTACTATACATTGTGTTATACCAGGATACTTACATAGCAAAGATTCAATTTCACTCAACTCTATTCTAAAACCTCGAATCTTCACTTGATTATCAATTCTGCCAATAAATTCAATATTGCCATCAGCGCGCCACCTTCCCAAATCACCAGTTTTATAAATCCTAGTATCTTCACCAATTAACTTTTTATGAGCCCTTTCTTGCCTAGACAAGAAAGGATTTTCTATAAATTTTTGTTGGGTTAATTCTGTTTGGTTAAGATAACCACGAGCCAAACCCACGCCACCTATATATAATTCACCAATCAAGTCAATTGGGACTTGATTAAAGTCTGTGTCTAATACATAGACTTGAATATTCGCAATAGGTTTGCCTATTGGTATTAAATTTTGTTGTTTATCACAGTCATAATAAGTTACGTCAATTGATGCTTCAGTTGGTCCGTAAAGATTACTAAGACGTGTTTTTTCTGCCAGCTGTCCATTACTTTTTAATTGTTCAAATTTTAATACCTGAGATGATGGTAACGCTTCACCACTACAAAATAATTGTTTTACCGATGGGGCCTTAAATAATTCACTGCTAGCAATATAATCTAAATACGCATTAAACATAGATGGTACAAAATGCAAAACTGTGATTTTTTGCTTTGTAATCAACTCATGCAAGTATTGATTATCTTTGTGCCCATCTGGTTTAGCTAACACTATGGTTGCCCCATACCAATTTGCCCACAACAATTCCCACACCGACACATCAAAAACATAAGGGGTTTTTTGTAAAACTCTATCCACAGGTGTTAATGGATATCTGCCTTGCATCCATTGAATTCTATTTACTATGCCTGAATGGTTAAGCATCGACCCTTTCGGCTTGCCTGTTGTTCCCGATGTATAAATAACATACGCAAGATCTTTGGCTTTGCTTATAGGTTTAAGATCACTCACAGATAGCTGCAAAAGTTTCTTCTTTGTTTGATCATTATCTATGAAAATGATCTTAGTATTTCTATCTTTATATGCTTTTGTAATTGCTTCTAGTTTTTTACCAAAATGTTCTTGGGTTATAACCATTTCTGTATTTGTATCTCGTAAAATGAACTTTATTCTTTCTTCTGGATAAGATGGGTCAATTGGCACATAAGCCCCTCCTGCTTTAAGGACGCCAAGAATACTAACAAGCATGTCAAAACTGCGATTCAAACACAAAGCAATTAATGTATCTGGAATAAATTTTTGTCGAAGCTTTCTATGGTTTTGCGGCTTTGCATTTTCATAGTGCGCTCTAATATAAAGCGCTAATTGATTTGCTCTTTCGTTTAATTCTTTATAAGTTAATTCCTGGTTTTCAAATATTAGAGCAATATGGTTTGGGTTTTTTCGGGCTTGTTCTTCAAAAAGCTCATGAATAGTTTTATCTTTTTGGTAATAGGCATTGGTTTGGTTAAATTTTGTTAAAAACTGCTTTTCTTCTTTGGTAAGTAAATTAATGGATGAAATTGGGGTCAATGGGCTTTTTACAATATTTTCCAATAATATTTGGTAGTGATCAATCATTCGCAGAATTGAAGACTTACTAAAAATATTTTTATTGTATTCGACTCTGCCTATGATGCCATATGATCTTTCGTCCAACTCAAAAGTTAGATCAAATTTTGTGGTATCATTATGCATTTCTAACTGACTTAATTCCCATTTGGATTTATCATCTTCTAATGCTGGCTCAAAAATAAAAGCGGTATTAAACATTTGGTTATTCATGCCGTTTTTAACGGAAATATTCTTAGAAACAATTTGATATGGTATATCCTGATTTTTTTGTGCCTCTAATAATACTTTCTTAACCAACACCAATAACTCAGAAAAAGTAATTGAATTTACGAACCTACACCGAATAATTATAGTATTTAAAAAGTTTCCGAATATCTTGCTCAATAGTTCTTGATTTCTTCCATGAAATACAGTCCCAAAAGCTATATCATTCTGACCAGAGTAACGAAAAAGTAATATAACAAATACTGCCATGAGTACTATAAAAAGAGTGCAACTTTCTGCTTTACTGAAATTTTTTAGCTGTAAAGAAAGTTCTGGAGAAATTTTCAAGCACTCTCTTGCGCCAAACCACAGCATAGACTTAGAATCTGTTGGACTAACAAATAAATTTAAACCTTCTAAATCTGCAAGCTGTGTTTTCCAGTAACTTAATTGCCCGGTAACAATCGCTGTATTTCTAATAAGATTTCTTTGCCAATTGGCATAATCACCATATTGAAATATTACTTTATCGAAACAAGGGGTTTTATTTTCTAAAAATGCCCTATATGCTTTCTCCAGCTCTGGTAAAAATATTTTATATAGAGAAATACCGTCTAAAGCCATATGATGAACAACAACATATAGCTTGCAAAAGTTACTCGTCAATTTTGCTAAGATAAAGCGAATCGGCGACTCATGAAACAAATCAAAAGGTTTTTTAATAACTGATGTTATATATTCTACTGTCTCCGCAGCAACCAGTCCTTTAGAATTTTTAGGTAAATTTATGACATGCAGCTTAAACTTTTTATAATCTTCAAATCGCTGCAATATTTGCTCATTATGCTTTACCAATCTAAACCTAAGTGCTTCATGTCTTCTCACTAAATAATTTATGGCCTTTTCTAAGCATTTTATGTTCATCATTTCATTAAAATTAATACTAAAATTTTCAATATATACACAATTATCGCCTAGCAGTTGCTGATGAAACCATATTTGTTCCTGCGAATATGAAAGCGGTATAAATTTGCCTCTAGGTTGCTTTTTAAGCCCTATACATGGTTGTTTTGATTTCAACTGAAATGATTTGTTAATATACTTTGCAAATTCAAAAATTGTGGGATATTTAAACAATGTCTCCAAACTAACGCCCAAACCAAAAACATCATTAATCTTTATCGCTACCGTAGCCGCATTCAGCGAATCCCCACCCAAACTAAAAAAGTTATCATTAATTCCAACTATATCTAACTTCAAAACATTGCGCCAAATCTTCGTCAAAATCTTTTCTTCGTGGGTATGAGGAGACACATATTTATTGTCCAGGTTTAAATTATCGCCCCCTGGTAAAGGTAGGTTTTCTTTATCTATTTTGCCATTCAGCGTCAAGGGCATTTGTTTTAAAGAAATAAAATAAGATGGGATCATATACTCAGGTAAATTCTGCTCTAAATATTTTCTAAGAACATTCGAAGTTACCTTATTCAAATTAGTGTTTTTATTTACTACATAGTAGGCAATAAGTCTTTTTTGGGATATTTGATCTTGTTGACTTTTATCTTTAACCTCCTTTGCTATTACTATACATTTATTAATACCTGGGTGTTTATTTAATAAATATCCTACCTCTTCTGGCTCTATTCTAAATCCACGAATCTTAACTTGGTTATCAATCCTGCCAATAAATTCAATACTCTCATCAGATACTAATCTTACTAAATCCCCAGTTTTGTAAATTCTTGTATCTTCTCCAAGGGCTTTTTTATCAGCTCGCTCCTGATCAGATAAGAATGGGTTCTCAATAAATTTTTCTTTGGTTAATTCTGGCTGGTTAAGATACCCACGAGCTAAACCCACGCCACCAATAAAAAGTTCGCCTACGGATCCTTTGCTAACTTTTTTCAAATTATGACCAAGAACATAGCGACTAACATTGGCAATAGGATAACCAATGTTGTTATATTTGCATACACCTTCATAAATAGCGTAAGTTGCACATACAGTAACTTCTGTAGGACCGTATGCATTAATTAATTTTCTATGCTTGCCCCACTTCTTCATGATTACTTCATTACAAACATCACCCGCTACTACAAGAGTTTGCAACGACCTTAAATTGTTGTTAGGGAATAATGACAAAATAGCTGGCGGTAACACCGCTATGCTGATCTTGTTTTTATTTATAAAAGTACATAATTTTCTATAATCAGGTCTTATTTTTTCCGGGACAATATAAAGCGAAGCTCCAAAGAACAACGTTGAAAATATTTCCCAAACGGAAGCGTCAAAATTAATTGATGAATATTGCAAAACATGACTTTTCTCGTTTAGATCTAGTATCTTGCGTTGTGCGCAAGCCAAATTAATCACACCCCTTTGCTTCACCATCACCCCTTTTGGTCTTCCTGTAGATCCGGATGTATAAATTACATAGGCTAAATTATCAACATTAGCTGTATCATTAAATATTGGCTGCGCATCTCCTTGATAGTGTTTGTTTCCATTTATGCAGACATAATGTAAATCATTCTTAATCGTTTTCCACTTAGGGATTAATTTTTTGTCTGTTAAAACTATGCTTATTTTTGCGTCATCAACTATGTAAGCTAAGCGCTCTTTTGGGTATAATGGATCAAGCGGAACATATGTACCTCCAACAGCTATAATTGCTAACATTCCTGTTATCATTTCGATGCCACGACTCAATGATAAGCCTATAAAAAAATCCTGGCCTTGCATTCTTTTTTTTTCATCAAGAATCTGAATTTCCTGAGCTAAACGATTTATACGATCAAAAAGCTCGGCATATGTAATAGCCTCGCCATCATAAACCACAGCAATATTACTAGCGCTCTTTTTTACCCGATCAGAAAATAGCTGATAAATTGTGTTTTTATTTTGATCAATCATCTGTTTAGTCATTTTTTTACTTTAAGAGTTTTAACTTTTTGGCAATACCAAGCTTTCTGCAATAGTTATTAGTGGATCAATAAAACTAGGAAAATTATCCTCCATGGAATTAAAATATTGTTTCGAACTAAGCAAATGAAATTCAGTGCATCCAGCGCCTAAAATATTCGCTTTATATTTTTTCAAAAGCGAAGCAAGTTCATTGGAAACAACCTTGTTTGGATCATTTTTTTTGATTTTATATATAGCATTATGCACTAGCTCCTGATCATCATCATTTATTCTCACAATATATTTGCTAGCATGATTCCATAGCAAATCTTTCTCAAATATTTTTAGTTTCTTTGCTCCTTTAGTACAAAGCAATAACACAGTTTTTCTTTGTTTTATAATTTCCAATAATAAGATGCTTGGTAATTGAATTATTCTACTTCTAATATTTTCCTTAAGTTGCGGTATTAAATAGTGCATCGTAAAACAACAAACTATTATTTTTTCAGCACCACAGCTTATAAGTTTTTCAATACCTTTTGAAAGTTCCTGAAATAACACTTCTGTTTTTCCCTGCAATAAATATTCAGTGCGATCCGGAATTGATGGCTTAGAGTATAAAATAACCTCAACAAGTTCTTGTTCATTTGCAACATTTTGTAAACCACAGAAGTAAATTGTCTCAACGAATTTTGCTGATGCCAATGGCCCAAGCCCACCAAATACACCTATTTTTTTTATCATAGAACACTCTGCTATTTTACTTATGCGATTTACCCATATTCCTAGCAATTAGCACAAAATCATATCAGCTACGAACCACATAATCAGAAATCAATTCATTGCCAATTAAAAAATTGGGCAACCCTAAAGAATTTCTTTAAATTCATTTTTAGTAAGCTTAAATCCAAAATCCTCTAAAATCTGTCTTAACGCATTAACTTTAGAATCATTTATCCGACTTTGGATCATCTTTCTAAATTTACTATCTCGATTTATTTTATTAAGAAATCGCTTGAGTTCGCTTGATTTATTATCTTTGCGTATCGAAACCATATCAACCTCACATTAAATTAAGATGCATTATTAAATTAACAATCAAAACAATATAAATTTATTTTTTTAAAGTTTTTTCGTTGTATTTCTTTCTCCAAAAAAGAAATAATAAAAATTTTGTACCCATAGCATTTATATTTTTGGTTTATCAAAGAAATTTTCTTAATGCTTGCCAGCTTAAGAAATTTATCAATATTCTTTGGCGCAAAATGAATAATTTTATTTAGTTCCTTATCAAAAGTTATCCATATCCATCTGCATTTTTTGATCAAAGAAAAGGTTTGGGCATGAAAAAAATCTTTGAGAATTGCAAATTTTTTTTGCGAGAAATATGGATAAATTTTAAAACGGGTTGTACCAGAAAAAGATAATTCCAAACCAAAAAGATTTAGAGTATTGCTTATAGGTTTAACTGCTTTACAAAGCTCCATTGTTTCATCAAACGCTCCATGTATCATAATAATATCAAATATTTTTTTTGTATGTTTTTTTGTAATAAACCAGATTTTCATCTTAGATTCTTCTAAACATGGCCTAAAATCTACACCACATGTCACGCTATAAATTTCATCAAAATCAAACCTTCTTAAAACATAATTCAGCAAACTATAATCGAACTTAATAGAGCAAGAAGATTCCATTTGATCGAAAAATGACAAAATATCAGATATGTTTTTTTTAATATTCTGCCGGTTTTTGGTAGAGTAAAACCATAAATTAAAACGTTGTGAAAAAACGGTTCCATTATTATAATTATTTGAACATTCGAGATTAGTCCAGTTTACATTACCAAGTAAAAAATCTTCGAATACTTTCAAAGGTACGCTACTACCTATATTAAACATTTCCTTAAAATTATAGTATTTAATAATGCCTTCAACACGCATAACGATACCTCTATTATATTTTGTGCAGATTTATGCAGCTAATATTGCGCAAAATTATAAATATTTTTATAATTAAACCATAATCGCCTTTCTAAACATGGTAAGCTTGGGCAATTAGAACTAAACAAAACCTTTTATTATATTTTATAGTAAACCCGCCCCGGAAAAACATCCGTAATAAAAACGGATATCGCTTTTTACTGCTAGCGTAAATAATGGTGCATCAGTAACCCGGGCATTTTAATAACCCATAACGAGGAAAGTATAATATGAAAATAAGAAGCATATTTTTCACCTTGCCGCGGCGTATAAAATTACGCACGGCTTTAAATTTAATTTGCGCAGTTTTATTATCTTCTGTAGCGTTTTTGCCTCTACGCAGCCTCGCAGCTAATGCCGACCCGGTGGTTGAGTGCGATAACCAAAATCAAACCTGCTCTCTTAAAAACTTATCTGTTCTAGACAGGCGTAATCCGGATAAAACTCAATATGCCACTATGTATTGCGTAGCGCAGGATGGGGCAAAATTTGTAATGATGCGAAACCATTGTTCGTTAATGAAAGGTTTTTCATATTTTGCTAGCGGCATGACTGGCTATATCTTATTTCATAATGATTTTACTGCCGACGACAATAATTATGCAGATGCATTTCATCAATTAAGTGAGTTTAATACAGTTTATTTTCAGGCGGTCGAGGATAATACGAAATACGGCAAGACTTGCGACGATAGCCGCATTGATTTTATTTCAGAACCAAAAGGCAGCGTGCAATGCTTTCCCGGAAAAGGTGAAAATCGCCAACCTCTCAAAGGGATGTTCGGTTAAAAATTAAATATAAGCTATCGGAGAAATAAATGAAGAAAATTAATTTAATAATAATGACTATGTTGTTTGCATTTATTGCAAATGCTAACGCAACAACAGCAAATTTTTCAAAAGCAAAATACTGCGACAATACTGGCAATTGCGGCACAATAAATATAGATATTAATACATTAAATAGTAATGAAGCTAACGATGGCGCCTGCGTACTCCCTAGCTCCAAACCATACAGTGTATGCGCAGGATCGTTCTGCCAATTCTGCAATTTAGACAAACTTGCAGCAAATGAATATCTATACTTACAATGCAATTACATTTCTGATCGCATGCCAAAACCGCAATATTTTCTTATGGAAACTTCAGACGCATATTTAATTGGCTCAGGAGCACAAAAACTTCATGGCTCGTATCATTTGCTAATGCACGACCAATTTCTAGATACCGCAGAAAATCACAAAAATGGTTTTTGGCCAAAAACAGCTGTTGATAAATACACTTTCCAAGCAAAAGCAGATCCAATGGAACCAAAAGCTACAGGAAAATTAGACACTAGAAATGCCTATATAATTATTGGCTGCTACCCTGTGTCAAAAGAATTGAGCGTAACACGACCGTTTTTACCAGCAAGTAACTAGTGTGGGCGCAGAGTCAAATCATCACTTGCCTTGGATTACATATTGCATTTTTCATTAAAAACAGTAAGATAAAATTGCGTTTGGGCTCATAGCTCAGCTGGTTAGAGCAGGGGACTCATAATCCCTTGGTCCTAGGTTCGAATCCTAGTGGGCCCACCAATAAATTACTTTATGTTTATTTTATAACATATTGATTATATTTATAATTATTTTTACATGTTTTTAAGACAAGGGAATTGCCAATGCCTACAAAATCTCATCAAGATCAAAAAAATCTTCTTTTACTAACTTCTGGTGGTGACTCGCCAGGAATGAATGCTGTAATTCGCGCAGTTGTTCGATCAGGTCATTATCACGGTTTTAAGGTTTACGCTTGTCACGATGGATATCAAGGATTGGTCGATGAAAAAATTTTTACTATGGAACCGCATAGCGTAGCAAATTGCATTCAACGCGGCGGCACTATTATCAGATCAAATCGCTCTCATGAATTTTTAAAAAAAGAAGTTCGCGATAAATGCCGAAAATTTTTGGCTCAAGAAAAAATTGAATATATGGTTGCGATTGGCGGAGATGGTACGTATCGCGGTGCCGCCATACTTGAGGAAGAAGGCGGACCAAAAACTATTGGTATCCCTGGTACAATTGATAACGATATCGTAGGCACTGAATATACAATCGGCTTTGATACAGCGCGCAATACCGCATTACAAGCAATTGACAAGATTCGCGACACCGCAACAAGTAATAGTCTATATTTTTTAGTTGAAACCATGGGCAGAAATTCAGGCTTCTTAGCTGCTGATGTGGGCCTCGCAGGCGGAGCAGAATTTGTTATCACGCCAGAATTCCCAACTTCAATTCCTGAGCTAGCTAAAAAAATAATTTCCCCGAGAAGAAAAAAACAGAGTTTAATTATTGTAGTTGCAGAGGCAGACTCCCCTGGACGAAGTTTTGGTATGGCGCAAGCTCTAAAATTAATTACCCCAGGGTTTGAGTATCGAGTTTGTATTTTAGGCCATATTCAACGCGGTGGTTCGCCAACCCTCCTCGATCGGTCTGCTGGTTCAATTATGGGAAACATGGCTGTTGAAGGATTGTTATCAGGTAAATCACGTTGCATGACAGCAATGCAAGATGGTAAATATGTACTAGCACCCTTCCCTAATCCAAACCAACCATCACGACGCTTAACTGATGAGTCAATAATCAAGCTAACACAAATTCTTGCTAGTTAGAACGGGGATTAGTTTTTCGAAAATTAATTTGCTCCCAAGTGATTTTTATCTTGTCAACAAAAAAATCATCCGTAGAATGCTGGAAACGAATTGCAAGAACATTGAGTTTGCGGGTAAAAATTTCTGGGAAAGTTGCAATTGCAGGACTCACCCAAATACCCTGCGCCGCAGTACTCGTTACAAATCGATGGCTAATTACTGAACCATCTATCAATTTATAATCCACCCACAAACTATCTTGTTTATACAATATTATTTTAATTTTCTCAAACCAAGTTTCTTCTGGAAAAACATGCGCACGCAAAATCCCCGAGTAACCTTCCGGGACCTTAACCCAGGCGTTCCAAGCAATCTCTTCTGACTTTAGTATTTTTGGCGACAGAACTTGTGGCGTCTTAGTGCGTTTTAAAACTGCAAATGGTGGAATTAATAATTCCACCTTATACCATTTTAAAATCTGGTAAATAGTTGCCGGCGCCTCACTCAAAAGGTATCTTCCATCGCCATCAACCCTAAATAACCCGGAATTAAGCTTTAGTGGGGCCCAAATTATAAAACTTGGCGCTTTATCACTATCAGCAAAATGCGTAGCATTCAACTGATCAAGATATGCAGTGGTAATTAAAAGCGATTGAGCTAATGGCCGTGGCTGCCAATTTAAAAAATTAGCGACTATTAAAGAAACATCTTCTGGATAAATATCAACGGAACTATTGCCGACTTTTTCCAATACTATCTTTGGCATTTTTCCTTGTTTGAGATTCTTAGCTGAAAGCCTCAACAAGCTATCTTTGTACTCCGGATATTGAAAAATTTTAGTTTTAATGTTTGTTAGGCCTTGGGTATTTAACACAAGAAAATTATTTTTATATCCGACTGCAAACTGATTCTTTAAGCTAAAAAATAGCGCTGCAAGACCAATTATAAGTAATACTAAAATTTTTTTATTAGAGCTTGCTATCACCAAAAAATAGCAAAATGTTGTAGCTAAAAAATAGAACATAAAAAATAAATGAGTATCTTCCCGAGCATAGGCATATTTAAATGCAATAAAAAATGGTAATAAAAATAGTGCTGGCGTAAGCTGGCCATTCACAGCAAAAAAATTTCGGTTTCGAAACACCAAAAAAACCGCAGAAAAAGCTACAAAAACAACCCCAATGTCTAACCAATTATTAGCTGGATTAAGCGATGCCGCTACTTGGCAACCAATAATCAGATTAAAATTTACTATTAAAAATTTCACTATACTAATTAAGCTGTGGTTAATGATCAACCAAAGCGCTAAATAAGAAATTACCCCAAAAAAAACTACTCGAATAAACTGTTTTAGCGACTTTTCGTTAATGCTAAAAATAACTAGATAGGTAAATAAAGCTGAAAAAGGTAATGTTGAATATGTTGGGCAAATTAATAAATTGATTAATGCAAAAAAAGCTGCATAGAGCAAATATCGATTTTTCGTTGGTTCAAGACAATGCAATAACAATAAACTTATTACACTAAAAAATATTGCAAGATAGCCAAAAACTGCGGGGATCATAATTAAAATTAGAAATATCAAAATACTTCTAAAAATTAACTTGCCAATACTAGCTTCTTTATTGAGCTTAAATACTAATTCAATGGAGGTAAATGCTAAAAAAAATCGTATTAACAGCCAAAAAATACTCGCGATTAAAATATTATCTGCAGTCGGCGTGGTCCAGAGCAAAAACCCAAGCGGCCCAAATGATGTAAAACAAACAGTGCCAATTCGCTGATCCAAATGTAAAAAATTATTGGCAAACATCCAGGGCGGATCAATGCCGAGCGCGTATGGAACAGAAACTGAGCTGAAAGTAACTACAGCAATAAAAAAAGCAATAAAAAATTTTAGGCTAGTGTTGTTGTTGCTTTCGGTACGCATAAATTGCTGCGCCTTGCAAACCTACGTCAGTATTTAGAACAATATTAAGGGGAATATCTTTTATTAAGTTCGCCATTCTACCCTTGTCGTAATACATATCCATAAATACCTTGCCTTTGATTTGTTCCAGCAGCTTTGGTGCAATTCCTCCTACTATATATAAACCGGCGTATGGCAGAGTAGTTAAAGCCAAATTTCCAACAGCAGCCCCATAAATCCGCATAAAAATATCTAAGGCGCGTTGCGCCAAAATATCGCCATGCTTAATCGCGTACTTTGCAACTGTTGCCGCAATATCGATATTTTGGTCACCTTCGATTAAAAACCGTAATTCAGGATTTTCATCTTCGCCAAATATTTTATTATCACGTACAAAATGATAAATATGCACTAGCCCTGGCCCCGAAAGTACTCGCTCAAACGATACGCGGTGATATTTTTTACGCATATATCGCAGTAAATCAACCTGAGTATCATCAGTTGGCGCAAAATCCACATGCCCGCCTTCAGTTGGATAAACCACATATGACCCATTTGTACGGGTCATAAAACCAATCCCAAGACCCGTACCAGCCCCAATAAAAGCTCTAACTGAGTTTTCTCGCGCCTTGCCCTGCTGCACCATAAAAAAATCTTCTGGTGTTAGTGTTTCAATCCCATAACCAATAGCCTCAAAATCATTTATTAGGTATAAAACTTCAAGTTTTAGTTTTTCTTTGGTCTCATTTAACCTAATTACCCATGGTAAGTTAGTAAATTTAACAATCCCGTTCACAATAGGGCCAGCCACACCAAAGCATGCGCTTGAGATTTGCTGTGAACTAATATTTGCTTCGGTAAAAAATGTATCTACTATGCTATAAAAACTTGCAAAGTCGCTATTACTATAATGACCAATTTTAACAACCTTTAGTTTGTCATTATCACCAAACTCAGCAAGCAGCAACCGCGTGCTCGTTCCGCCAATATCACCAGACAACACCATCATTGCTTATCCCCGGATTAAAATATTAATGAATGATCTGTGGCTTAATACACAGATGTAAAATTTTTGAGATGGCCATTATACATTTCTAAGTTTAAAATGCGAATACTTGTTAACAAAAAGTGTAGACAAAGAAAAATATTTTTCTCATAATCACACACTTGAAAACCATTTGCTATGATCAACAAAAATGAACGATGAAATAATAGTTGAATTAAGAGGGGTTTCGAAACAATTTGGCAGCTATCAAGCCCTACACGAAACCAATCTCAGTATAAAAAACGGAGAGTTTCTTACCCTGCTTGGTCCTTCTGGCTGTGGCAAAACTACTTTACTAAGAATTATTTCAGGTTTTGAAACACCAGATACCGGTACGGTTTATATTAACGGAAAAGATGTTACAAAGCTCCCTCCTGAAGAGCGCCACCTAAATATGGTTTTTCAAAGCTACGCTCTATTTCCACATATGACTGTTTTTGATAATGTGGCTTTTGGCCTGCGTTGCAAAAAAGTCCCTGAAGCTGAAATTGAAAAAAGAGTGGCAGAAGTATTGAGAATGGTAAAGCTCGAACAACACGCAAAACGCAAACCAAATCAACTTAGCGGTGGCCAACAGCAACGAGTTGCGATTGCTCGCGCTGTAGTTAACGAACCAGTAGTGTTGCTATTAGATGAGCCACTAAGCGCACTTGACCATAATTTGCGTAAAAGCATGCGTATTGAACTTAAACAGCTACAGCGTCGCCTTGGCATTACCTTTATTTTTGTTACTCACGACCAAGAAGAGGCATTATCAATGTCAGATCGCGTAGCTATTATGACCGAAGGCTATGTAGAGCAAATCGGCACCCCAAAAGATATCTATGAAGAACCAAATAGTTTATATGTAGCTAAATTCATTGGCGAAACCAATATTTTTGATTCAGAAATTCAAGATGTGCGTGGCAATAAAGTTGCTGTTTTAATTGAAGGCAAAAAATTTATTCTCACCAACAAACGAAACTTCTCAGTAAAACAACGCGCACACATTATTGTACGGCCAGAAGATGTCGCTGTTTGGGGGGAAAATGAAATTACCCCTGAAGAAACAAAAGAAATGTTGCCTGGTACCATTGAGCAGGTTATTTACAAAGGCTCTACTGTAGATTTAATTGTCCGTCTCCCAAGTGAAAAACGCATTTTAGCTAGTGAGTTTTTTAATGAAGATGACGAAAACCTTGACTACCATATTACAGAAAAAGTATGGATAGATTGGATTCCTGGTTGGGAAGTAATGTTGCCATATGAAGAACAAACTGAATCTGTTTAAACCATTTTCTTTGAGCGCAGTTTGGCTTTGGCTCGGCATTTTTTCTTTAGTGCCGCTTAGCCTTACTTTTGTCACAAGCTTTCTCAGTAACGACCCAAATACGATCGTAAAATTTGAGCCAACATTAACCAACTATAACCAATTATTCAACTCAGCATACTTAAATATTCTATTGCAATCTATTTA
Organism: Gammaproteobacteria bacterium; assembly: GCA_023480665.1. Lineage (GTDB taxonomy): Bacteria > Pseudomonadota > Gammaproteobacteria > UBA9339 > UBA9339 > JAMCWR01. The sequence continues at coordinate 28,512 of JAMCWR010000056.1, read as the reverse complement.
CTTAGCCAGCACCTGTACAATTATCTGCCTAGTTATTTCATATCCATTTGCATTTATTATTGCTAAAAATTCCAGCAAATATCGCACCTTACTATTAATGCTGGTGATTATACCATTTTGGACAAGTTCACTGATCCGCACCTATGCGATTATGGCAATGATGAAAGCCAAAGGTATTATAAATGCCACTCTAATTGCTATTGGAATTATTCATCATCCAATACAAATCCTATATAGTTACCCGGCGGTGCTTACTGGCTGTGTTTATGATCTACTACCATTTATGATTTTGCCTTTATTTGCAAACATAGAGAAATTAAATCCTGAATATATCGAAGCAGCACGTGATCTTGGTGCATCTAAGATTACCACTTTTATCAAGGTAATTATCCCGCTAACAATCCCTGGGATTTTAGCCGGATCAGTTTTGGTATTCTTACCCGCAATGACAATGTTTTATATTCCTGTGCTACTTGGTGGCGCAAAAAACATTTTGGTTGGAAACTTAATTGAGCACCAATTTTTAACTGCAAACAATTGGCCAGCTGGCGCAGCAATTAGTGTTGTAATTACCGTATTAATGGGGGTTTTTATTTTGCTTTATTGGCGAAATTCAAAAGCTAAAGATCGGGAAGACTTGGCATGAATAAAGCTAGCAAATATATCTATACAATTTTTGTTTATATTTTTTTGTACCTGCCTATTGTAGTGGTTGTTGTATTTTCTTTTAATGACGCTACGCGTTCTTTGATTTGGAAAGGGTTTACTTTCCGTTGGTACTCTGAATTACTTCATGACACTGCCCTATTAATTGTCGCCTATCATTCAATTATCATTGCCTTGCTAGCCGCAACTTTTGCAACTTTTCTTGGCACGCTAGCTGCGGTTAGCCTTTATCGCTATCAATTTTTAGGAAAAAAAATCTTGCATGGTTTAATTTATGCCTTAATTTTATTTCCAGAAATTGTCATGGGTATTTCGCTGCTTTTATTGTATAGCTTTTTGAAGATTCCTTTGGGGTTTTGGACTTTATTATTAGCGCATATAACTTTATGTTTACCGTTTGTCTCTGTAACAATTTTTAGCCGAATTACTTCTGTGGATAGCTCAATTTTTGAGGCGGCAATGGATCTTGGGGCAACTGATTTAACAATATTTACTAAAATTGTGTTCCCTCTATTACTGCCCGCAATTGCTGCGGGTTGGCTACTAAGTTTCACTTTGTCACTCGATGACGTAATCATCAGCTATTTTGTCACTGGCCCAACTTTTGAAATTTTGCCTTTAAAAATTTATGCCATGGTACGCTTAGGCGTTAAACCAGAAGTAAATGCACTCTGTACACTTTTGTTGCTAATTACTTTATTTGTGGTATTAGCTGCCCAAACAGCTTTGAGAAAAAACAGTGAAAAAGTTAATTTTTAGTATTATTCTTACGTTCTCTATCTTTCCTGCTTTTGCAGCGAACATTCTAAATATCTATATTTGGGGAAATTATTTACCTGCCGAAGTTGCCAGAGAATTTACCAAAGAAACCGGTATCCGCTTGAATATAAGCGAATATGATAACAACGAAACAATGTTTGCAAAACTAAAAGCTTCGGCGCATTCTGGGTATGATATTGTCGTACCATCAAGTTATTTTGTTGAGCGTATGCGTAAACAAAATATGCTTGAGCAAATTGACAAAACCCGCTTAAGCAATTTTAAAAACCTTAACCCAGCCTTGTTGAATAAAGAATTTGATCCAAACAATAATTACAGTATTCCATATCTTTGGGGAACAACTGGAATTATTGTAAATACCGATTACTTTGAAAAAGACTCCATTAAAAGTTGGAATGAATTTTGGGATCAGAGGTTTGCAGATAAATTGATGATCCTCGATGATGTGCGCGAAGTTTTTGCCATGGCATTTTTGACTTTGGGCTATCCCATTAATGACACAAATCCTCAGCACATTGAGCAGACATACCAAAAGCTTAAGACGTTAATGCCAAACATTAAAATATTTAATATTGACGCAATCCCAAATATTTTCATCGATGAGGATGCAACTGTTGGCATGGCTTGGAATGGTGATTGCCGCCTAACTCAAGAAGAAAATCCAAAGGTTAAATATATTTATCCAAAAGAAGGTTTCACAATTTGGATTGATAATTTAGCCATCGTAAAAAACGCTCCAAATTTGGCTAATGCATATAAGTTTATTGATTTTATTTTGCGCCCTGATATTGCGAAAAAAATTATCCAAAACACAGGCTCATCATCACCAAACCTAGCTGGAATAAAATTATTACCCAAAGAAATGCAGCAAAATCCAGTTATTAATCCAGACGCTGAAACCTTAAAGCGCGGTAAAATACTTAGTGATCTTGATAGCAATACACTACAGCTCTACGAAAAATACTGGGAAAAGCTGAAGATGGGGGAATAAGCTTTTTTATTCCTTGTTACTGCTTGCTTTTTCTAGTAACTCCATTATTTTTGAATAATCATATCTATTAGCGAGCTGTTTAAATCTTTGATAAATATTCTTATCAATTAGCTGCAGCTCTTTTTCAAGCAGTTCATTAAGTAAAATAATATTTCCAGATTCAGTTGCTTCAAACATTGTATCAATCAATTTTTTTGGAATAAGTTTTAACTGCTCATCAGAAATTATTTCAATATTTAGACCAACCTCAGCTTCTTCCCTGCTTATGGGTTGATAAATATATTTTAGATGCAAATGTTGCCCAATCTCATTGAGCAAATCATTCTCTTTGTATGGTTTTCGAATAAAAGCATCAGCGCCAGATTGCAATACTTTTTTCTTCGCATCTTCAAGTGCGCTTGCAGTAAGCATTAAAACACAAAATTTTTTACCTTGGGAAAGATTTCTTATCTTTTTTGTGGTCTCGATGCCATCCATACCCGGCATACGTAAATCCATAATAATTAAATCAGGTAACGAATATATACAAATTTGTATCGCTTCATCTCCATTGCTTGCTATCTCAGTTTTAAAGCCAATTTTTAAAAGAAGAGAATTGAGAACATTTCTATTTGATTCATTGTCATCAACAATTAAAATTTTTGGTGGGGGTATTTCAGGTGAGATTCCAATAATCTGCTCTATTGAAACATTAAGCTGCGGCTTTACTTCAGCCTCTGTAGTAACCTCAGCCTTAAAGGTAAAAACAAAAGTACTTCCCTTGCCCAGGTCACTAGCAACTTTAATGTTACCATTAAGCAATTCAGCGTAGCGTTTGCTTATAGTTAAACCTAAACCCGAGCCACGCCCTTTTACCACACTGGTTTGGGTTTTTTCAAAAGCATTAAAAATATTCGCAAATTCACCTTTGGCAATTCCTATTCCAGTGTCAGAAACAACAATCTCAAGGTTTGCGTATTGTTTGTTTTTTTCATCAAACTTCGAAGACACAATAACCCTAACCCCACCTTGTTCAGTAAATTTTATGGCATTACCAATAAGGTTTATAATAATCTGGCGAATTTTAGTGTTATCGCTAACCAAATATCGTGGTAGATCTCGGGCTTTTTCTATTCCAAAACTCAGGCCTTTTTCTTGTGCTCTATTTGAAAACATTCTTTCAATATCATCAAGTATCAAATAAAAATCAACTTCTTCGTTAATAACCTCTACTTTCCCAGATTCAATTTTTGACATCTCAAGCACATCATTAATTAAAGCCAAAAGATGATCGCCGCTACGATTAATAATATCGATAAATTCGCGTTGGGTATCGGTTAAATTTGTATCCCGCTTTAAAAGTTGTGCATAGCCTAAAATTGCATTCATAGGAGTGCGTATCTCATGGCTTACATTGGTTAAAAAAATACTTTTTGCCCGATTAGCTAATTCAGCAGCTTCTTTTGCTTGCTGCATTTCTTCTGTAGCTTTTTTGCGCTCAATAACTTCTGTTTCTAATTCTGCGGTTCGCGCCTTTACTAATTCTTCCAAGTGTTCTCGATATTTACTAAGCTCAGCCTCAATTTTTTTGCGATCAGTGATATCCTCAAGAATTGCGTCAATACAAGGAGCTCCGTACTCATCTGTTGTAAGCGCCCCAGTCATACTTACCCAAATAACATTGCCTTTAAGTGTTTTTAATAATATTTCTTCGTTTTTTATTTGGCCTTGTCTGCGTATTTTATTGCTAACTTCAATCGCTCTTTTTGGGTCCACATACACAGCTACCGCTTTTAATTTTAAAAATTCTTCCCTTGATGGCGCTTCAAACATCTTCAACATCGCTTCATTTGCTTCAAGAAATTGCCCTTCTGGGCCTGGCCTTCTTCGATATACTGCGACCGCAAGCTTTGACACTAATTCTGAATATCTTTTATGTAAATTCTGTAAATTCCTCTGAGCATATATACGTTCTGTTACATCGCGATCAATACCTCTTAATCCTTTAAAAACGCCATTTTCATTAAGAATTGGGACTGCAGAACTCTCAAGGATAACCTCGCAACCATCTTTGTGTGTATTTACATTAATTCGATCACTAAATGAACCTTTTGTAGCAACTAATTCATTAAAAAAATTCCTTTCTTTTGCTGCTTCGTTTGCAGGCATCAAATCAAAAGGTGTTTTTCCAATAAGCTCTTCGGGTTTGTAGCCCAATACTTTTTCTACTTTGCCTTCGATTTCAGTATACTTTCCTTGGGCGTCCAATTCCCAAATCAAATCACTAGTGCTGTCGATTATTGAACGATATTTTTCGCGACTCTCTGTTAGCTCTTTAGTGCGCTGCTTAACCTGTACTTCGAGTTCGGCTGCAAAATTAAGCAACCTTTCATGGTACAATAAATTTTCCGCAGCATTATTTAAATGTTTGCCCACCAGGTTAATAAAAGGATAATCAGATTCTTCTGGGATTTTTTCACCATATGCCAATAAATTTTTTGCTGGACAATAAAACAAAAGTAAGTATGAGATACCAACGTTTTCATCTTGTTCAAATAAGTATAATATTTCTGACTCTGGATCAAAAATTATTTTTGCATTAAAAACTTTAGAAAACGTATTTTGCGCAAAATTAACAAAAAATTGGTTTGTTGTCGAATGCAGTTGGATTATTTCAGCTGAACTATGGATTTTAAGTGAAGCTATATCAGCATATTCAAGATTAATGCTTATATTCTCAGGGTTTTTACCACGTATTTTTTTAATTTTTGCATTTAGTTGTTTATTTTTCGTATTAAACAATAATCCCACGGCGTTTTGCACAATATAAATCGAGGAAAATAAATCAATACTTGCTGATAAAATTTCATCGATCGATCGCGCTTTAACTATTATCAAACTAAACTTATTTAATAGATTAATTTTTTGCAATTGCTGATCTAAAGAGGCTTGTATTTCATAAAGATTTCGCTCTGATCTGACAAGGCGACTTATTTGCTCATGCAATTTTTTTGTTTTATCAACTTGAGTGTCAAAACTTTTCTGAGTCATACGTACGCTGCTGACAGCAATTACTTATCAAATAAAACCGCGATTACAGCAGTAAAATTATGAAAAAATATTTTACTGCCTATGGGAGCAATTTCACCGTAGGTATGAAAACCTATCCATGGCGTATCCGGATCAAGCAATTGTTGCAATGGCTTAAATAGAACGGTATTAATCATATCCCCGTAAATAACCTTTCCTCTTCCGGCGCAGTCATATTGAAATACTGCAAGAACTTTTTTGTCTTTATTTCGCTCAAGCAACCCCTTAAATGCATTTAAAACATTTTCAGCAATTGACTGTGGATCACGTCGAGTAAGATGAATTGGACAACCGATCGGAATTTCTACAGAAAATTTAACGGCACCAGTTTTTTTTTCAAGCCCGACTGGCATTCTGATAATTAGCTGCTCACCATAAGGCTCATCGCATTTATGTACTTCGCCTAAACAAAGATGAAAGGCATCCTCTGCTTTAAATATATCAGGATTACCTGGAAGATATTTTCTAAATACTTCCCAGGCTGGTTGATTATCAATTTCCACAATAGCATTTTTGTCACTTTTGGTAACGGTTTGTTCAAAACCAATTTCTTCACACCCGTGCGAAACAAGCCAATCAATCTGATAATCACCAGGTAATAATACCGCTGAAATCGCATCAGTATAAACTTTCCCATTATGATATTGGTAGGTTTTCTGGAACTTCATCATATCACCAGCGGTACCGCCTAGAATTAGCGGCTTCCATGTTAATTTTTTCTCAAGAGCCTCGAAAACCTTGGTAACATTTGCAGTCATTGAATCCAAAAAAATCATTAAACTTCCTTTCGCAGAAATTGGACATTGATTAAAGCTTTCGGCAATTTCCTCTCCACATTTATATGAGTTATCTTTTAATCCAGTAGTTAAAAAATTACAAACTTTAAACTCCGACCCAGAAAAAAGCATAATTGCAACCACACAACTCCCCTCTTCAGAACCGCTTGGAGTAATAATGCCTTCGCCACTACAACCAGACATAGGAAGATTTCCAAAAACTTGAACAAACCCTTGCATTAGCAGGTTTTGATCATAGCCAGTAGTCGCAAACATAAGAGCAAAGGTCGGCTCTTTCCCTTTTAATTTACTTAATGCATTTTGTGCGGCTTCTTTAGCAGCCCCAAGGGAATCGCCAAGTATACTTTTTCCAACTCCAAATAGTGCATCACTCATAACCAACCTCCTGTAAAATTATAAAAACTATAGCATAGCGGCACAATAAATATTTAAAGTTTATGCATTGAATTGAATTGCTTCTCTAACTTCACAAAAACATCTATTAACACTGGATCAAACTCGGTTCCTCGACCATCGACTATAATCTTGTATGTTGTTGTATGGTCGTATGCATCCTTATAACAACGTTTTGCTCGAAGAGCATCGTAAACGTCTACCAACTTCATAATACGTGCTGCTAAAGGTGTTTGGTCCCCTGTCAAATGGTCGGGGTAACCCTTTCCGTCCCATCTTTCATGATGTGAACGCGCAATTTCGATACCCATGCGAATAAAATAATTCCGTGAATATTTTTTATAAACTTCTACTAACGCTTTGGCGCCTATTGCTGCGTGTGTTTTCATTATTTCAAATTCACTTTCGGTTAATTCACCAGGCTTAAGCAAAATTTTATCTGGGATAGCCACCTTTCCAATATCATGTAAAGGTGATGCATGATAAATTGTTTCTATAAACTCATCATTTACTTGGTCACGGTATTCCGACTCGCGTAGGGTTTTGGCGATAAGGTGGCAATAATCCTGTACCCTTTCAAGGTGTTTTCCGGTTTCAATGTCGCGATATTCTGCTAATTTTGCCAAAGAAAAAATCGTCGACATTTGCGATTCTGAAATCTCTTTAACCTGCTCCTCAACTTTTTCTTGCAAGTTTTTATTACTTTCTTCAAGCTTTGCCTGCAAATCACGTATTTTTAAATGCGTTTGTACCCGTGCATCAACTTCTTCAAACTGAAACGGCTTTGAAATGTAATCAACGCCGCCTACACGAAAAGCTTTGACTTTATCATCAATTTCAGTTAACGCGCTTAAGAAAATAATTGGAAAATCAGGAATGCTTTTGTCAGATTTTATTTTTTCACAAACCACATAGCCGTTCATTTCCGGCATATTAATATCAAGTAAAATTAAATCTGGAGGGCTTTTTTTCACCGCCTTAACTGCCAATTCGCCACTTGGAAAAGCATAAACACGATAGCCACGTTTTTGCAGCATGTTTGTTAATAGAGTTAAATTTTGCGGCGCATCATCCACAACCATAATACAAGCTTGTCTTTTCTCTTCCTCATTCATGATCATTATCCTTCCCTTTTTTAATAGGTTTCGAAAATTAACCCCATCAAAATATTTTATTTAAGATATTAAAAATTAACAGGAAAATATGGCGAACAAAAATAGAACAAATCTCTTGCTACAAAGGAATTGTTTTTGAGTAATTTTTTAGTGGCAATTTAAAAACTATTCCCTTAGTTAACATCTCTCCCATAAAAAGTCCTTTTATATTAACATTATTGATTATTATAACCTATTTCGTATCGTATGTACATTATTCTACAACGATTTTTGTAAAGATATTAATTATAATGTTAATTATTAAGCTATTTAAGCTGATTGTAACAACAAGGTGTTCATCCTTTTAACAAAGGCTGCTGGATCATCGAGTTTGCCACCTTCTGCAATTAATGCTTGCTCAAATAAAAGATTCGTTAGTTCGCTAAAAACATGCTCATCTTGTTCAGATTTTAAGCGCTGCACAAGCGGGTGCTCTGGGTTAATCTCTAGCGTAGGCTTACCTCTTGGCATATCCTGGCCAGCCGCAAGCATTATGCGCTGTAAATGCATGCTTGGATCAAATTCCCCGGTAACTAAGCAAGCTGGTGAGTCCGTAAGACGTTCTGTGATTTTTACTTCCTTAGCTTTATCAACTAAAATTTTCTGCATCTGCTCAATTACTTTTGCAAAATCAACCTTGGCATCTTCAAAATGTTTTTTAGTTTCTTTGTCTTCAAGCTTACCCCAATCCATATTTTCTTTAGCAACAGATTGGAATTTTTTACCTGCATATTCTGATAAGTGCGCAAGCATCCATTCATCAACGCGATCAGAAAGCAACAGCACCTCGATGCCTTTTTTCCTAAACATTTCAAGATGCGGGCTATGTTTTGCAGCATTAAAAGTCTCAGCGGTAAGATAATAAATTTTATCCTGCTCTTTTTGCATACGTGCAATATAATCATCAAGGAAAATATTTTGTGTTGGTTGATCAGTATGGGTTGAGGCAAAACATAATAGTTTGGCAATTTTTTCACGATTAGCAAAATCTTCAGCGGTACCTTCTTTTAAAACCTGCCCAAATGCTTGCCAAAATTGCTGGTATTTTTCTTTATCATCAGTTGCTAATTTTTCAAGAAGCTCAAGCACACGCTTAATCACAGCAGATTTAATTTGCTCAATTATTTTATTGTTTTGCAAAATTTCACGCGAAACATTTAGCGGCAAATCTTTTGAATCAACAACACCGCGCACAAATCTCAAATAATTTGGCAAAAGTTGCTCAGCATCATCCATAATAAACACGCGTTGCACATATAGTTTCAAACCATGGCGATGGTCGCGATTCCACAAATCAAATGGCGCATGTGTTGGAATATATAACAAAGTAATATAATCTAATTTACCCTCAACTTTATTGTGGCTCCAAAGCATTGGGTCAGCATAATCATGGCTAATATGTTTGTAGAGATCCTTGTACTCTTCATCTTTGATATCTTTCTTTGCTAAAGTCCATAATGCTGTGGCTTTATTTACCGCTTCAAATTGCGCTTCTTTTTCTGTCTTTTTATCTTCAGCGGGTTTTTTCATCAAGATTGGTAATAAAATATGATCAGAATACTTGGTGATAATGTTTGATAGGCGCCAATAATCTAAAAATTCTTCTTCGTCTTTTTTCAGGTGTAAAATAACTTCAGTGCCACGAGTAGCTTTTTCGAAATCTTGAATTGAATAATCACTGGCTCCAGTTGATTCCCAAAGCACCCCTGCAGAATCAGGTAATCCAGCGCGTCGAGTTTTTACAGTAACTTTATCGCTTATGACAAAAGCCGAATAAAAACCAACTCCAAACTGGCCAATAAGATTAGCATCTTTTGCTTGCTCTCCAGTTAAACCAGCCAAAAATTCACGTGTACCTGACTTTGCAATAGTACCTAAATTATCAATCACCTCTTGCTTGCTCATACCAATACCATTATCGCGCACTATAATAGTAAGCTCTTTGGGGTCGAACTCTACCCAAATTTTTAGCTCTGAATCATTCTCATAAAGAGCGGGATTAGAAATGGCTTCAAAGCGCAATTTATCGGCAGCATCAGAAGCATTAGAAATAAGTTCACGTAAAAAAATTTCTTTTTTGCTGTAAAGCGAGTGAGTTACTAAATGCAATAATTGCTGCGCTTCTGCTTGAAAACTTAAGGTTTGGGTTTGTGCTTCTTTAGTCATAAGTGTTCCTCATTATCAATAAAAATTTATTTATTAATCATAAAATTACAGAGTTTAGTTAAAGCTTTAGATTAATTCTATATTACTAGAATCCAAATAATTATCTCTCTGCATTACTACACTTAATGGGTGCAAAAATATGAATTTCAACCTTTTTGCATAACTTTTCTCTCATGCAAAGAGTTTTATGAAGTTTTTATACTGGGTGCTCTCGTAACACGCGACGTAAAATTTTCCCAACATTTGATTTTGGTAGCTCTTTTAAGAATTCGACTCGCTTTGGGACTTTGTAACTAGTAAGACGATCTTTGCAGTAGGCAATTAACTTTTCTTTAGTTAATGACTCATCTTTTTTCACCACGTATGCTTTTACAACTTCACCCGCGTGTTTGCTTGTTTCACCAACTACAGCTACCTCATGCACCATTGGGTGTGAAGAAATTACCATTTCAACTTCGGTTGGATAAACATTGTAACCGGCAACCACAATCATATCTTTTTTGCGATCAACCAAATACAAAAGCCCTTTTTCATCGATCACACAAATATCGCCAGTTCGCAGCCAACCATCTGGATAAAATACCTTTGAATTTTCATCAGGACGTTGCCAATAGCCTTGCATTACCTGTGGCCCACGCACACACAACTCACCTTCTTCGCCAATTGCCACTTCAGCTCCATTATCATCGCGAATGGAAATTTCTGTGGAGGAGACTGGCAAACCAATGCTGCTAATAAAAGCTTCTTGAGTAAGCGGTGTCATTGAAACAATTGGGCTCGCCTCGGTTAAACCATACCCTTCGAGAATCATTGAGCCTGTAACTTCACGCCATTTTTCTGCTACATGCGGATTAACTGCCATACCACCCGCCACAGTCAATTTTAATTTACTAAAATCGAGAGCACGAAATTCCGCGCTATTTACTAATGAATTAAACAATGTGGTTAAGCCAACAAATATTGTTATTGGGTATTTAGAAATTTTATTGACCATACCGGGCAAATCACGCGGATTAGCAATTAATAGCTGAAAGGCTCCGATACGAATAAAAGTTAAGCAGCAAATTGTCAAAGAAAAAATATGGTACAGAGGTAAGATGGTTACGCTGGTTTCTTCGCCCGGAGTTAACTTCCCTCCGATCCAAGCGCAAGCCTGCTCAATGTTTGCTAACAAATTCCGGTGAGTTATCATTGCGCCTTTGCTAACACCAGTGGTTCCGCCAGTATATTGCAATAATGCAAGATCATTTGCAGCAATGGGAACTGGGTTAAATCTGCTCATTTTTCCAAGAGCCATGGCTTTTTTAAAGTTAATTGCACCAAAGATATTCCAGAATGGCACCTGTTTTTGATCGTTACGCACAATAAAATTAACTATCACTGATTTAACAAACCCGCACAAATCCCCAACTTCAGTTACAATTACATGCTTAACACGTGTCTCAGGTAAAGCGTGCTGCAAAACATGTGCAAAATTTGCGAGAACCACAATAACTTCTGCGCCTGAATCATTTAATTGCCCAATCAATTCACGCGCAGTATATAAAGGGTTAATGTTAACTACCACTAAACCAGCATACAACGCCCCAAAAAAACTGACATGATATTGCGCAACATTTGGCAGCATCAATGCAATGCGCTGGCCCTTTTTTAAACATAAATGGTTCTGCAAAAATGCGGAAAAATTCCGGCTTTTTTGCAATAATTCACTGTATGTCATCACTGAACCCAAATTACTCAATGCTGGATGCAGTGCAAACTTTTGGCAACTATCTTCAAACATTGCAATTAGAGATGGGTAAACATCTGGGTTGATGTCATGCGCACAACCAGCTGGATAAGAATTTAACCAAATTTTTTCCATATCATTCCTGAATAATTATTCTTAAAAATTAACTTTCATAAATATTAGTATCAAGCTGCGAAGACTTAACCCCAAGGGCGCATGTGATCGCAGCGTTCCCAAGTACATTTATCGCAGTACGTGCCATATCCAATAATCGATCGACACCAATAATTATTACAATTCCTTGTGGTGGCACACCAATTTGTGCAAGCACCATAGAAAGTGTAATTAATCCAGTACCTGGAATACCTGCGGTCATAATGCTAGCTAAAATAATGATTAAACCAGCAACAAGATAACTACTTGGATCAATATTGATGTGATAAACATGCGCAATAAATACTGCGGCAGCGGCTTGCATAACTGCAGTGCCATTTTTATTTAGCGCCGTACAAACAGTAAATACAAAAGCTGCTAGTTGATTTTTTACGCCTAGACGATGTTCAATTTGTTCTAAGGAAAACGGGATTGCGCTATTGCTGCTTGAAATATTAAATGCAAACAATGCTGTACTGAACATTTTTTTGAAAAAAGTTAAAGGATTTAATCCAGCAGCAAACAATAAAAACCCATAGGTTACTGCTGCATGCACTACTAATGCTAATAAGATAGTTAAGAAATAACCAAAAATATCCAAAATTAAATTGTAATTTAGTTTAAAACATAGAACAGTCATTAAACAAAAAATCCCGTATGGTGCAAAACGCATTAACCACCTTGTCAGCGCAGTCATTGCTACTTTTAAATCAGCAGTAAAATCCGCAATTTTTTTGCCGCTCACACCAGCATAACTTAGTGCAGCAGCAAACAAAAACCCTAGAATTAAAATTTGAAAAATGTTCATATCAACAAATGCGGTAATTGGGTTCCCTGGAATAATACTTAAAATAAATTGGGGAACAGTAGGCAAAGGGTCGATTTTAAAATCTGTGGGCAAAGGTTGAACGGAATTTACACCCAAATGAAATAAATTTGCAATTAAGAAACCAAACCCGATTGCTGCTACTGTGGTGAGAACTGCCAATATAATTGCGCTCATTGCTAAGCGGCTGGATTTTTTTAAACTGCCAAAATTATAAATCCCATCAATCAAAGCAATAAACAACACTGGAGCAATTAGTGTTCTTATCAAAAGTAAAAACACTGTACCAACCACATTAAATACATTATCAATCAAATCTACCTTTACTATCCAAGCTGCAGGTAAGTTTCGAATAACTAACCCAGCAATTATCCCAATAAACATAGCCAAAATTATTTGCCAAGTAAAACGATAATTTAAGCTCGTGGTTGCGGCATCAGTTTGCATTGTCATCCCTCGTGTTAAGTTGTTTTAAGTGTAACCTTCTTTCGCCCGACACAATAGTATTCTATACCCTGCTCTGCCATCTCTAAAGGATGGAATATGTTACGACCATCAAAAATTATACTTTGTTTTAGCTTCGATTTAATATTAGCAAAATTAGCTTTACGAAATTCTTCCCATTCCGTGACAATTGCTAACGCATCGGCGCCAACTAATGCATCTTCGGCACTATCACATAAAATAAAATCTACACGCTCACCATAAATTTTCTGCGCATCTGGCATTGCCACTGGATCATAAGCCCGCACTAACACACCTGAGCGCCAAAGCGATTCTAGCAACACCATACTTGGCGCCTCGCGCATATCGTTGGTGTTTGGTTTAAAAGCTAAACCCCAGACAGCAATCACCTTCCCTTCTAAATCACCAAAACGTTTTTTGATGCGATTAAATAATAGGTGTTTTTGCCGCAAATTAATGCCTTCGACAGCATTGAATAATGATGTTTCCATACCATATTCACGCGCCATCCAAATTAATGCCTTCACATCTTTTGGAAAACATGAGCCACCATAACCACATCCGGCATGTAAAAAATCTAAACCAATCCGTGGATCAGTACCTATACCAATACGCACATTATCAATATCAGCGCCAAATTTCTCAGCAAATTGCGCAATTTCATTGATAAAACTAATTTTGGTCGCCAAAAATGCATTTGCAGCGTATTTTGCCAATTCAGCGGAACGAATATCCATAGAAATAATTTTAGCCTTAAGTGGCGCATATAATTGGTGCATTAAAGCCAATGGGTGCGGTAGATCAGTGCCAACAATAATCCGATCAGAATGCATAAAATCACGAATAGCATCGCCTTGCTTTAAAAACTCAGGATTTGAAACCATGGCAAATTTACATGAAACACTGCGCTGCTTTAATTCGTTATTGATAATCTCTTTAGCTTTATCTCCAGTACCAACCGGCACAGTAGATTTCATCACAATCACATATTCATGCTCATTCTCGAGATTCTGTCCAATCAATTTTGCGACGCTGAAAATATATTGCAAATCAGCAGAACCATCAGCCGCTGACGGCGTACCAACCGCAATAAAAATAAATTTGCTCTGTTTAATGCCGCTTGCCGCATCTTCTGTAAAAGAAATGCGCTTTGCCAAAATATTTTTTGTTAAAAATTCCTCCATGTTATTTTCATGTATTGGTGACTTTCCTTGTTTAAGTAAATTTATCTTAGCGGAATCAGTGTCTGCGCAAATAACTTCATTCCCGATCTCGGCTAAACAAACACCTGTCACTAGCCCCACATAACCTGAGCCAAGTATTGTAATCTTAAAATTCGTATCAGATCTCACTTAAATCACCTATTAATTGCGCGCTTATTCATTTGCAAAACGCTTTTTTTCCCACTGCCAAGCGTGCTTGATAATGGTTTCTAAATCTGGATATTGCGGCTGCCAGTTTAATTCTTTAATCGTGCGCTCGGCGTCTGCAACAAGTACTGCAGGATCGCCTGCACGCCTACCATGAATTTCAAACTTTATCGACCTACCTGTCACCTTCTCTGCAGCTTTAATCACTTCAAAAACCGTGTAACCTTTGCCATTGCCTAAATTATAGACATTGCTTTTTGCGCCAGATAAAAGCGCATCTAAAGCTAATAAATGTGCGGAACATAAATCCACTACATGAATATAATCACGCACACAACTGCCATCGCTTGTATTGTAATCATTACCAAATACTTTAATTGAACCGTCTTCACTGCAGGCAGCTCGTAGCACTAAAGGAATTAAATGCGTCTCCGGATTATGATTCTCACCAATTCGCGCAAGCGGATCAGCACCGGCTGCATTAAAATACCTCAAGCAAATGGATCTTAAACCAAAAGCATTGCCATAGTCAGCTAAAATTTGCTCAAACATTAATTTTGATTTGCCATATGGGTTTACTGGAAAAAGTGCGTGCTTTGTATCAATCGGCACATATTTTGGTTCGCCATAAACTGCGGCGGTTGAGGAAAAAATAAAATTTTTAACTGCAAATTTTTTCACGACATTTAATAAATTAAGCCCTGCGGCAACATTATTTTGATAATATTTGTCTGGATAAATTACTGATTCACCAACTTGAATCAGCCCGGCAAAATGCATCACAGCATCAAATTTATATTGAGCAAACACAGCGTCTAAATAAGCTTGATTGGCTAAATCTGCTACAATCAGTTCAGCGCTTAAAACTGCATTTGCTTTGCCGCTTTTAAGATTATCTAGCACGACAACTTTATGCCCGACCTCCCCCAGCATCTCTGCCATATGCGAGCCAATATAACCTGCGCCACCTGTCACTAAAATTTTTGCCATAAAATCTCCAAAGGTAAAAGCTTACGCTTCTAGATACTCGCTTTCAGTATTCACGTTCCAAATATTATTTTTAAGTTTAACATTCGCTAAAATATTATCTACCGCAGTCATAGCAGTTAGCATTGAATGATCCATGTTGTTGTAACGATGCATGCCATTTCTACCAATCAAAAATAAATTTGCAAATTGATCGAGATATTGACGAATTTCGTGAAATTTCTTATAACCGCCAAAATAAGCTGGATAGGCTTTTTCGGTGCGAAAAACTGTGCTCGTAATTACCGTATCACGTTCAATAAAATTAATTTTTACTAGTTCGCTTATGGCAAACTCTGCTAGTTCGCTATTATCCATTCTAGATATTTCATCGTTTGCATTGCAAAAATATTCTAAACCCAACCAAATTTGATTTTTATCTTTAACTAGATACGGGCTCCAATTATTAAAAATTTGGATTCTACCTAATTTTACATCTGCATCTTGCACATAAATCCAGTTATCTCTAATCAATCCCACATGATTATCTTTAATTTTTAAATCTTTTAACAAAACACCAACAGTAATAAAATCCCGGTATTTTAATTCTGTTGCGGCCTCTAAAACAGCGTGTGGGACTGTCTCCTCCATGCCAATAATTAATTCTTTTATTGGCATCGTTGAGAAAAAATAATCCCCAGTCATAGTGACAACTTCACCATCAATTAATACATCGACCGCTGTAAGCTGCTGGTCTTTTGTATGTACCGCAACGACTTTGTGGTCAAAATGAATTTCGCCACCTTGCGCAATTATTGCGGCAGCTATTTCATCCCATAATTGACCTGGCCCAAATTTTGGATACCAAAACTTTTCAATTAGAGAAGTTTCAGTTGTGCCATTTGATTTTGCTGATTTTGCTGATTTTGCTGATTTTGCAAATAGCTTTTTTAATCCATGCAATAAAGTTTTAGTAATTGATAAACCTTTAATGCGCTGCGCACCCCATTCTGCAGTTAAGAAACTGCATGGCACACCCCAAACCTTCTCGGTATAATCTTTAAAGAAAATTGTATAAAGCTCTCTGCCAAAACGGTTAATAAAAAAATCCTCAAGGGACTTTTCAGGGCGACGCGGGAATATACAAACATATAAATAACTGGCGGCAATTTTTAGAATGCGGATTGCGCCCAACTTTCGAAGCGTCGCCAAATTAAATTGCAATGGGTAGGGAAATAGCTTTCGCAAGAACAAGATCCTTGAAACGCGGTTACGCAATAACATCAACTTGTCGGTATTCGTGCTAGCGCTGTTTATTTGGGTGGATTCTGATTCTGGCGGTAAAAATTTAAACCAAAAATCGGTAACACGTTTTGATTTTGAGAAAAAACGATGCCCGCCAAGATCCATACGATTGCCTTGAAAATTGTAGGTGCGGGCAATGCCGCCAATTGCATCGGCTGCCTCAAAAATAATCGGCTTAATTTTCGTGCGGGTTACAAGCTCATATGCGGCAGTAAGGCCGGCGGGTCCTGCGCCGATAATAATCGCAATTTGTTCTTTTTTGCTCACTTTTGTTCTGTTGATTTTTAGGTCCAATTTTTATCTTTTCTAAAGCGACATTATACTAGATGTTGCCGAAGTTGCGAGGTTTATCAATTTTCTGGCTTAAAAAAATTTCGTTTAAAATCAAAGAGATGACTCATAAAACATGTAAAAAAATTTACGTTTAAAATCAAAGTGTTACAAAACATGCAGGTTTTTTAGTTTTAATTCAAAGAGTTATAGATGGGATCCAAAAAGCTTAAATCAAACGGTTTTTGAGGTCTAAATTAATAGGCATTTTTATGCACAAAACCTCGCACAAAAGTTAAAAAGATAATTTTTAAGTCAAACCACAGCGACCAATGATTGATATAATAAAGATCATGTTCAAGGCGCTTTTTTAAATCAGTATTCCCACGCCAACCATTAACTTGCGCCCAACCAGTAATTCCTGCTTTCACTAGATGTTTTTGCATATAAGCAGGAATTTCATGTTTAAACTGTTCGACAAATACTGGGCGCTCCGGACGTGGACCAACAATAGACATATCACCTTTTAGGACATTAATGAATTGAGGCAGCTCATCTATACTAGTCTTACGCAAAAAAGCACCAATTGCAGTGGTGCGCTTATCATCTGGAACCGCCCACACCGCTCCAGTTTTTTCTTCAGAATTAATTTTCATGGAGCGAAACTTTAAGATATCAAATTCTTTTCCGTTCCAGCTGATACGTTTTTGCCGATAAAAAATTGGCCCGGGTGAACTTAATTTTACTAATAGCGCAATCACCAGCAATAATGGGCTCATGATGATTAAAATAATTGTGGCAAGAATATAATCTTCGAGAGCCTTTAGTGCTCGATTTATTCCGCGCATGGGGGACTCAATGATGTTGATTACTGGTAAACCAAGGATTTCATCAAACGAATGATTAAACAGGTCTGACCCCAAAATATCCGGAAAATAGCGAATAGTGATAATATTCTTATGTAGGGAGCTTACAATTTCGCGCACCTGCTCTCGCGTTAATTTTGATAACATTAGCCAAACTTCATCGATAGAGTTGCTCTGGATATCATGCGAAAGTTTTTCTAAATTAGGTTGATCAATGATAGACACGACGTCAAATCCAATCCAAATTTCTGATTGAGTCCGCTTTACAATTTCGTGCGCTAAACTACTTTCACCAATAATAACGATCTTTTTATGGTTAAACCCGCGCTTCCTAAAATACATTAACCCCTGACGCAATAGCGTTCTAAATAATGTTAGCAAAAAAATTGCCGTGACATGCCAAGTTAAAAACCAGGCGCGCGAATAAAGTTCGCCAGTTTTGGTAATAAACGCAATTGCAGCAAGCGAGACCACCAACACCAAAAAAGCCGGGTATAGCGTTTTAAAGTACACAGCAATAAATGAGCGACCACGCAGCGATGCATACACGCCAAATGATGAAAAGATCGGGACAATCAGCAATGCAGCAACAATGAAAGAAATTATGTAATAAGATGGGAAATAAAACGTGGAAAAATAAAAATAATAAACAAATAATCCGGAGCAAATATACAGTAAAACATCAACCGCTTTGGCAATAAACGTCAAAGACCAGGCATATTTTTTTATTGGTTCATTTAAAAACATAGTTTTATATTGCCTCTTATGTTAAAGCTGCTTATTAGGCTTATTTATCAGACTTAGCCGCCTCAGCTCCAAATTTCTTTGCAACAGCCATATCCACAAATGCTCGAAACTCTTTAATAAAAACTTCTTGAGAAAACTTTTCGGCATTAGCGTAACAAAAATCAGGGTTAAACTTTATATGCGCAAATTTATTTATCGCGACAATTAATGCTTCTTCAGTCTGCTCATAAAAAAATAGACCGGTTGGGCTCGCGCTATTAATAGAGTTTATTGTCTCAAGACCACCGCCCTTCCCGTATGCAATTACAGGCGTGCCACAGCCTTGAGCTTCTACATTTACAATACCAAAGTCTTCTTCACCGGCAAATATAAATGCCTTTGCTCGCTGCATAAAATCTAACACAACTGCGCTATCTTGATACCCCATGAGGGTGATATTCTGATTTCGGCTCGCGATTTTTTTTATTATTTTCATTTGCGGCCCATCACCAATTACAATTAGTTTTTTATCTGGCATTTTTGCAAACACTTTAACTATTAAATCAATTTTTTTGTACGGCACTAATCTTGAAGCTGTGAGATAAAAATCTTCTTTAGGTTTAGTGGATTTGACGCATGCGCTACTCAGCACCGGCGGGTAAATTACCTTGGCTTCGCGCCGATAGACCTTCCAGATCCTTTTTGCAATATAATTAGAATTTGCAATAAAAAAATCAACGCCGTTAGCAGTACGTAAATCCCAAATCCGCATTTTGTGTAAAATACGCCGCGCAAAAAACGAGCGGACGCCTTTCTCTAATCCGCTTTCTTTTAAGTATTGATGTTGCAAATCCCAGGCATAACGCATAGGAGAATGCACATAGCTAATATGCAATTGATCTGGCCCGGTAATCACACCTTTGGCAACAGCATGCGAACTTGAAATTACCAGGTCATATTTAGATAAATCAAGCTGCTCAATTGCAAGCGGCATTAATGATAAATATGCGCGATATTTTGTTTTTGCAAAAGGTAGTTTTTGGATAAAAGTTGTATTAGCTTTTTTCCCCATAAGATACTTTGAGCGTTGCTCGTCATTAAAAAAATCGACAACCGCAAAAAGATCAGCTTCAGGATAACAAGTTAATATTTGTTCTAAAACTCGCTCTGCCCCCGCGTAGGTAACGAGCCAATCGTGTACAACGGCTACTTTCATCTATTCCTCAAATTAAATTAAATATTCAATTATTTGATAGGATATTATTATAACAGTTTTCGAGCAAACTAACATGTTCGGCAACGGATTTTGGATATTGCCAATATCTGGAATATGCCTCAAACCCAAGTTTTTTTACAGTTTCATCATTTTGGAATAGGGAAATTTTTGCAGCGAGGTCATCTGCATCACCGCTTTCAAACCAAAAACCAGTAATTCCATTATCAACAAACTCAGTTGCAGCGCATTGGTCAGAAACAATAGCTGGCACGCCTTTTGCGGCAGCTTCGGTTACCACCAGCCCTTGAGTCTCATACCATAATGAAGGCAAAATAATTGCGCGCGCAGAATTTAAGTGCTGACTAATTTCTGCGGTAGTTACCCAACCAGTAATAATTGCATCTGGATAAATGCTCTGAATTTGTTGCTTTAATTCTCCATCGCCAACAAAAATAATTTTAATCTTAAGTTTTGCTGCAATCTTGACAAGAAACAACACCCCCTTCTCTTTCGCCAACCGCCCGATATATACGAAAGCCTGATTTTTTTCAACTTGCACCGGCAAGGATTTTTCAATTGAAATTGGATTATCAATCCGAAATATTTGCGCACCTTTTGGCAGATAGGGTTTAATGATTTCTTCACTAAGATTTGAGATTGTAATATAATTTTTTATTTTATTTGGCGCGCCCCCGAATATTTTTTGCACAAATTGGCGTTTTACCCGCCAGAGCTTTTGTAAATAATTTCGCGAATCACAGTTTGTAAAAATACATTTCATCGAAAGCGGCTTAAGGTGACAAATACAATTTTTTTGATAATTAAAAAATCCACCATTTGGACAGGCTAAAAAATAATCGTGAATAGTACAAACCAAATGAAACTTATTTTTAACTACAGCCTGAATTACGCTTGATGATAAAGCTTTAGTCCAGCCATGCAAATGCACAATGGTTGTGCATGGATTGAGCTTAAGGAGTATTTTTTTGATTTCACGCTCAGCTTTAAAGTTCCATATTCCTTGCATAACGGCTCGCAGCCTATTTGGATCTTTCAAAATTTCAAATTGTTCCAAACAGTGAATAGTTATATTTTGATGCCGAAGCTCTGATGCAATCTGCCCAACTGCTGCAAAAAAAATAATTTGATGGCCTCGCTCAGCTAATGCGCGCGCGCTTTGAATTGCAACTGCCGCAGCGCCGCCATTTATATAGGCAAAATCGTTTATAATCACAACTGTATAAAACTTATCAACCATTTATTTCCTACTAAATCATAATTTAAACTTTCTATAACGCACAAAAGTTAACATGCTTCTTCCAAAAGCGCCAAGTGGTAATAATGATAATAAATATACCGCTATCCCAACCATGTAAATACCAAAACGCCAATGACTTTTTAAAGCTGGTAGTATATTTTTTGTTACAATAACAGGCTTTGCCAGTTTTCTTGATTTTTTCGGGTTATTTTGAATTAAATACAAAATTGCACGCCGTAAATTTTCTTTTAATCTTAAAAATAAATAATTATCTAGATCATATTTATTCAAAACCTTATCTTTTGAAAACGCCACATAGTCTCGTAACACTAAAAATAAATCATGTCGCTTAAGTTGTTTTTTCATTACCCTATAACTATAGCTTGCTGTACCAGCTCGATATTTTAAAAGATATTCATTTAATATGCCGATTGGATGTTTAAGTAATATACGCAGCCAAACATCAAGATCAGCAGATGTAAAATATTTATTGCCACGCCAACCAAGAATCTCATTTTTATATACGTTAGTTCGCACTAACGCGCTTGGGAAGGTTAAAAAGTTCCCATAACGTAACATTAATTTAAATATTTCAGCAAAATTAAATTCACATTGCCTTGCTAGGTCTAGCTCTTTAGGCATAAATTTCTTTTCAGTTATGTTAGCGGTATCGTCAATTAAATAGCTCTGCGTAAACACTGCGCCAGCTTGTGGATGAGATGTAAAAAATTCAACCTGCCTTTCAAGAATGGTATCAATATAAATATCATCAGCATGAAAAATTGCAGTGTAATCACCATCGGCGTATTGAATGCACCTGTTAAAATTACCTTCACCACCGATATTTTCATTAAATCGAATCAAAGTAAATTTTTCTTTTCCTTGAATAAACTTTTCGACAATTTCAGGAGTACCATCTGTTGATTTATTATCTAAAATTAACACTGAATAATTTTTGTAGGTCTGATTTGCAATTGATTTTAGAGTATCAAGAATTGTACTTGCACCATTATAAACTGGCACACAAACTGAAACCTTAGGTAATTTTTGTTCTTGCATGCACCTATTCTACTTTCTTTCGATAATAAACTAAAGGCAATATCCACGCTGATGTAACGAGCAATGCAAGCGACATACCGCAAATGATACCATTTAGACCATATGCCCTGGAAAAAATATACATGCCAGTTACACTAATCAATGCCTGCATACAAGAAGAAATTAACATTACCCGTAAGGTATTTTGGCTCTGTAAACCTACAGAAAATGCATCGACCCAAACCCGAATTAAGTAATACTCGCCAAATAAAATGATCGCAGACACCGGCAAAATTAAACCAGATTTTGCAGCTAAAATCGCCATAAAAAAGTTTTTACCAATTAAAAATATTAGGCTTGAGGATATAGTTAATACCGCACCAACAACAATAGTTTTGTATAACAATGAATTGGCTTTTTTTACGTCTTTTTTCACAAAAAGCTCTGCCAATTCTGGCCACACTGCAGTCAATAATGCCATATAGACAAAAAACATAAAATTGAAACATTTTGCCAAAATATTATAAATTGCAATGTCATGTGTATTTAAAGTTTGGCTGATGACTAAATAATCACTATAAATGGCGAAAGTTGCCGCAAGAGTAAATCCCCAAAATTTAAAACTACGTATGGCGATTTTTTTAACAATATTTTTCTCGAAATTCGCAAGAACATCTGTAAACGGAAAACACTGAATAAACGCAATCACAGCAAAAAGTAGCGGTGGCAACATCCAGGCTAGCAGCATATCAAGTAGATGATCGCCAGATAAACTCCAAAATTTTACTATCACAATCCCAACGAGCGCAAAGAAATAACTCAAACCCTGGTAAATGTATGCCCAATACCCTTTTTTGCAAGCAAATAGCACGCGATAACTAATATTAAAAACATTTGTGGCTATATAAATAACGCCAATTGTTATGAGAAGGTAATAATTCCCCGTAGCAAAATCTGGCGATACCTTCCGCAAAAGGAAATGCTGTAAGACCGGCGAAAATAAAGGAAAAATTAGTGTGCCACACAAAAGCAAGCAGTAAACCATGATTGCTGCGGTGCTTAAAAGTTGTTTTGGGTTTTCTCCTCTGGCAAAACACTCAGAAAGATAATTTTGCAGCGATGCCCCAAGCCCAAGGTCAGATAGCATAAACCAATACTGCAACCCAATTATTACCGCAAACGCTGCATAAAGATCGGTGCCAAGATATTTCAACAAGATAGAAATTGAAACTACTTGCGCAATACCAGAAATAAAACGGCTCGCCCAGCCGGTCGAGGCCACATAAAAATGCGGGGGGATTTTTTTGAATATTTTCGATACTGTCTTAGCTCGCATAATTTGACAACAGATTCATATGATATACGTATTATTAGTGTAATAGTAACAGACGCTGCAATAATTTTAAATTGTTGATTATAACGCTGAGCTAAGTAATATGCCAATACTCACACCCCAATGCGTAGGGGCTTATTATTTCTGTCTACATTTTTGGAATATTGTATGTATTTTTTAATTGGCTTAATAAAATATCTTCGACTTTGACCTCGGCTATTTTTTACTTTAGTTTATTGGGCATTGGGCTCTTTTCCTATTATCAATATAGACCGCGTGTATGCAACCTAATGACCGCATCTTGGCCAGCAATGCTTTTATCCCTTATTTATTCAAAACAAGTTTTTAGCGCGATTAAACAATGAAAACTAATATTTATGCCATTCTGACTGTTTTTCCAATTATACTTTATTGCACATTTGTCAGCGCTTCTTATATAGTTTTTTTGCCTGATTTAGTAAAAACGCTGATCAGCTGGCATAATATTTTTTACCCTGAATCTGTAACAAATCAGACTAAATTTTTTTAGGGATTTTTATTTTGTTGAAAAAACTTGCAAATGATAAACGCACGGTTATTTTAATACGAAATCAGGCGTTATTTTATGGAGAATTAAAAATTTTAGTTGATGTTGATAACTCTGGCAGTGAGGAAATATTTTTACAAAACGAACTATAATGATACTACGCAACAGCTTTTAAAAAAACCAACTAAACCTATTTTTATTGAAGTTAATGATAAAGATTGCCTGCCTTACTTAATACTTATAAAGTTGATAAAATCACGAGTGATGGCACAATACACCCGATACCTAAACTCAATTAAACACCTCTTTGCTGGTCTTTGTCCACAAACCTGTGTCCACAGAAACAACAAATTTTCAAGAAAATTATTGATAAAAACTATGAAAACACTCGACATAATATATTTTTAAGATTAGACTATTTTTGGCTTTATTTATAGAATTATCAAAGCAATGCATTAATGCAGTTAGAGAATAAATGACTATAAAATTTGATTATTATATCAACAAAATAAAAAAAATTTGTGAGTTAGCCACACAGCAAAAAATATTTTTTACAACATATTTTTTTATCTTTAGCTTTGGCTTGACATATACCATTCTACATTTCAATAGAATTCCATTCGTCCAACCGTTAAATACTATAAACGAATGGACGATGGTATTTTTTTTTCCAAACAAGCCTATTGAGATAATAAACTACATCTTGTGCATACTTTCCATATTTATATTGGGCATTATTTATGCCGCGTTATCCTTAACTTCTTTTGGCTCAAAAGTTCTAAAAATTTTTAGTGAAAAAAAATGCATCCCTGCAATATATTTGATCATAAGTATATTAGCAAATTTACTATTAATACCGGCGCTGCAAATTCACATCTCCGCCATTAAACTAACAGCTTTATCGCGTTTAGCTGTTTGGGTGATTTTGTTTTTTATCCCATTTTACTTTTTTCTTAAGAGCCATTTTTCATTCCAAGTAAATAATAAACTGTTAATAAAAATTCTATACTTCTTGTTATTTCTGGTCTGTATACAGTTTTTTTTAATTTTTCAGCCATTTGTTTTTGGAAAGTTAAAAATTATGAACGAACTTTGGGATGTCCCTGAACAAACGATATTGAATAATAGGCTTGTTGATAACACCGAGTATATCAATAACAACCACCTGTTTGGCCCACAAACCAAGTATGATCCAAGACAACCGCATCCAGCTTCCATTGATAGCAACTGTTTTAGCATACATTATTCCCCTTTAGTTGGCAGTTTAATTAGATTAAACAGGGATTATATTTTAAGTAAGCTAAAAAATAAAATTTTTGAGTTTCCTATATATTATTATACAAATAATGAATTATGCGTTATTGGTAATGCAAATAAATCTCAATTACTGCAATTAGCGACCAACAATAAAGAAAAAAAAGATATCCTTAACTTTTATTATAAACAATTGTCTGAGCAAGCATATCCAAAGA
This sequence comes from Gammaproteobacteria bacterium, assembly GCA_023480665.1. Classification (GTDB taxonomy): domain Bacteria; phylum Pseudomonadota; class Gammaproteobacteria; order UBA9339; family UBA9339; genus JAMCWR01. The sequence goes on along the minus strand of JAMCWR010000056.1, from coordinate 2,977 downwards.
TTTATACCAAAGAAGAGGAAAAATTCATCGAACTCAATCAATTTGAATTACGTTGGCAAATTTTAAGCAGATTTTTTATACACTTACATAACCATGTTTTAACGCCAATTAACGAAGCAACTCTCGGAAAAGATCTAAACAAAAGCTATATGCAATATGGATATTTAAACACTGTAATTTTAAAAAATATATTACATTTTTTTGGTAATATCACCTTAGACCGCTATATTAAGGTTTTGTTTTCATTTTATTATTTATACTATGCTTTATTTTTAATGGCACTTTTTTTAATTTTTAAAAATATACGGTATGTCTTTCCGATTTTTGCTCTTTCAGTTTTCACACTAAACCAATTGAATTTTTCCCTTCTTTATACTGCACCAGGCGCAAATCCTTTGCGACACCTACTTGATATTATACTTTTGCTTTCGATTTTATTGTATTCAAAATCAAGCAAAATGTTTTATTTTTTACTTTCTCTTGGTATAGGTCTGATTTTTATTGCATGTTATAACATTTTTGGAGTTTTTGCCTACCTATCATTATTGGTAGTGTGGCTAATTAAGAGCGTTATCGATAGTAAAAAAATAAAAAATGTAATCTCATTATTTTGTACCGCACTTATCTTAGGTTTTGCTGTATATAAAATCACAAATGTGGGGGCTCATTATACAGATACACTCCTCATAAAAGGACTATTGGGTTTTCCTTATTCACAACCACTTATGATAAGTTTTTTTATTATTATCTGCCTAAGTTATATTACAATAATTAGTTCATTTAGAAAAAAACATATTTTAACGTACCCTGCTTTATTTTTGGTTCTATACTCCCAGGGTTTGTTTTTCTATTATATAAGCGTCTCCGACATAGGTCACTTTTTAATAGTAACCCCTGTGATTTTGCTGTCAATTTTTACCTCAGTTAAATTATTTTTTGATTGTAGTAAATTCAAAAAAATTGCAGTTTTTGAAACTATGTTTTTAGATATTGTGCTAATAATATCAATGGTTTTTTATTGCCCATCGATATTCACTTATTATTCATCCAAAAAAGAGTTTGATAATATTTTCAAAACCCATCAAGTGTATCAATGGGATTTACCAACAGCAAAATTTGTTTCCACAATGAATCCTGCCTATTTTATCGATTCTATCAATTTAATAAATGAATTTTCCAACGGAAATAATATATATATTATTTCCAAGTACGATAATTTCATACCTTTTCTAGCGAAGAAATACAGCGCAATGCCATATTTTGACATTCCTTGGTTTACTGCTTCCGAGCAAGATATTGCAAACTGCATTAATGCAATTAAGCAAAATAAACCTAAATATCTATTCGTCGACTCCGACATTAACAGAGCATATGAAAAAGATATAGTAAACTATGACTCAAGCACTGTGAACTATAATTATAATGAATCTGTGATGAAAGTTGAGAGACTTACTCAGCTCAAAAAAATATTCAATGCGGTTGCAAATGACTACAAGCCACTAAAAAAAGCTTTACTTATTTCAGTGTATGAGAGACGAACCTAAAAACATATACACACAATAAATCAAATCATTTTTTTACGATTATTTTTATTTGTGAATGACACCATGCCGTCGTAGATTATAGTCAATATAAATCCAAGCATAAGCAAAACATTTACGCAATTTGAGATGGCTAATTTAATTTTAAATGAAATAAAATAATTCTTGGGAATAAACAATAAAGCAAACAAAAATAAGTATATTAAATCATATTTTTTATTAAAATATTGTCGATTAAGAAATAAAAAAAACGGTAATAATAAATAAATAAGTTTATAATCGTAAGAAACCTGGGGTAACAAAATCATCGTTAATAATAAAAGCAAAGCATTCTTCCAAAAAACCTCCTCGCATTTTATAATATACAATGCAACTAAACCAAAAATTGTTACAGCTACTACATTGTAATAAGGCAAAACACTTAAAGCATAAGAATACAGAGATTCGCTATTAACCTTATGCTTAATTTCTAAGATAATAAGAAGAAATGTCTTGATAACAGAAAAAATAGATGCTGAATAACGCATCCCTTCTAAAGTCAACACATAGTGCTGTTTGAACTGATGTAGACTTTGTAAATAGCTTGAAATATTCTCAAGCATACCGCCCCGTAAAAGAAAAAGAGCAAAAAATGACAATAACGCAGAAAACACCAAACAAACAACTAGCTCAAAATATTTCTTTTCTTTTACAAACAAAACAATGAAAACTATTGGATACATCTTCATGCCAATAGCAATAGCGAGCAAAATAGCGGATAAATAATATTTTTTGTTTTGGAACGAAATTAAAAATAAAGATATAAACACAAACAGAAGGTTTTCTAGATTTCCCCTGTCTAAACAAAAAAGAATTGGATAACTTAAAAATAGAATCAAGAAAATTGAAAAATAGTCATAAAAACAAAAGTTATTTTTAATGCTTTTTGTATAATACGAATATAATAAGAATATGAATGCGCAAAAAATGATATTATATACAATAAAAGAAATATTAGCGCCAATAATAACAAAAGGCGCAAATATCAAATACATTGCAGGAAAATACACCGCTAAATTACTTGTCCGATAAGGATCAAAATGTTTTGTAAAGTTATAGCTATTAAAAAAATCCATGAAGCGATCGGTCGGATCAAATAAAAAGGTATTAAAAGGATAAGAATAGCCAAAATGCTCAATAAATCCAGCATAAAAAATTGCACAAACAAAGCCCAATAGAACTACTAATGAAAAAAGTCTTAATTCTATAGAAGGTGTTATATCTTGGCTCATAATAAAAGTTAGGTATAATATATTACATAGTATTCATGTTATTTTAAATAACGCCTATAACTCAATTTTATTAGAGTTACTAAATAACCAAACATCATACCGATTAATTTGCGTTTGCTCGAGCCATGAACTCTTTTTTTAAACACATATGGAATTTCAATTACA
>JAMCWR010000001.1:71845-122652 GCA_023480665.1 Gammaproteobacteria bacterium | reverse complement strand
GCGTCAATTGAGAGATGTCTTTCTACCACAAAACGATCAAGCATTTTTTGAACTGTTTGTAGTGGTAGCCTCATGCCCACTCTACCTGCATCGATAGAGTGGTTTTTTGGGAGCAAAGCCGAAGCCTTGTAAGAAACATTTTTTAATTCTATTGCAGTATCCATATACTAATACCTTTTTTCATTTAACTTACAAACAATGTTAAAAGCCTGAAAGCAAATTTATTATCGTTGTTTTGCTTTGTTTTCGTATTAATACAGTATTGCAATTTATTTACTTATTGAGTATATAAACATTGGAATGCAATTGAAATGCTTTAAAAGCAAGCTTTTTTTACATGTAAATTTAATATGTAAAATTTACATGCTTTTTAAGCAGACAAAGCTCATTGTTATTTCGTGATATTTCTGATAAATTTTATAATAAACAATAAATTATTAATTTTGTTATGTAGCATTATCTTTAAGGTTTAAGGTTAAGGCTGTTGCAATTGACTTTTATTTTATGAATTTGAGGTGTTTTTTATGCGTTCAAATGCTACAAAAAACCTGTTATCAGAAAAGTTATTGTTAGAAGAGCTAAGCTGGCATGCAGTTGAAGCTGAGATAGGTGCGGTTAACAGCAGATTTGCTGAATTAATTCGTAAGTTAAATCCACCCAAAAGTCTTACAGTTTTTAAAGCAAGGTATCCTTATGGTGCAAAAATATTAGAAGATGGTGTATTTAATTTACCATTACTTCATGGTGGCACAATATCAATTGATTCGCCCAAAATTCCAGCTGAAATTAAAAAAAGATTATCATATAACCCACTGCCAATTTCTTTGGTTTTAAAAAATACCTGTGAAGTTTATGCAAAATCTGATAACCATTGCATGCCTATTCGAATTTGTAAGCCAGGTGAAACATTTGGAACATGGGAGATATTTGATTCAAAGCCATTTAAACTCGCTATAAGTGGCTGGGATATTAGCTCAGGCGCTAGATCAGTTTTAATGCTGCCTAAAACAGCTATATTCTCTGCACATAATAAACTTCGTACTAAATATGAATTTAATTTACCGCCACCAAAATCTTTAATTGACCAGCATAATATTTTTACAAAATTAGCACAGCATCATCTTTTTCCAGAAGAATGGGAGAATATAGTTCTATTTTTTCCAAAAGAATGGCTCGAGCAAGAAAAAGGATTTTCAAGTATCTGGAAATTTTTTAATTACTACTTACTAAAAGAGGCATGGCATCAAACATTATTTTTAAGAAATCACATTGGGATTTCTTTGATTTGGCGAGCATTAGCTGCAGAAATGGAAAAAATGACTGCAAAACCTCGGAACTATATCGTTGAAACAATTAAAAAACTTATTATGATAGGGCTAGGAACAGATCCAGCTTTTGCACCCGCTACCAATTCTTTGTCTGTACCCATTAATGGTTTACAAAAAGTTTACATGGAGGATTATAAAATTGGGTACCTACCAACTATCATGGAGGCAAGCTATCTCAATGCGAATAATAATTTGCCAGTATATTACTCGTTACAATACCCAACTTTATTACAATACCCATCTATCTACGATAATAGTCGAAGTGCAATGCAGGATTGTGAAATCATTAAGCAATTAATTGATGCTCTGCAAGAAAAGCTAAAAAAAGATAACCCAAGAGAATACGAATTAACAAAACATCTGCAATTTGATTATTATCATACCGAGAAAGATTCGTTTCGAGTAATGAATTTACCGAATAATCTCGTGCAAAAAGATGCGCGCTTTTGCTATTCTTCGCTTAAGAATAACCAATTAGAATTTGCCTACAACGCCTCATTTTTGCGTGGTTGCATTAAACTATCTCTTATCAAATAGCTGATAAATAATTAACAACAATTTTTGCAAATTCATTTTTAATGCTTCTAATGCTTCTTAATTTTTCTCCGACAAAATTTTGTAGAGACTGGTGGAATCCTGCGGTGGAACTGTTTCTTTTTCTTTTTTAACTAACTTCATCGCCTGAGTTGGACAAAATGCTGCGCAGTTGCCACAGCCGATACAACGATCCAAATTAATTGTTGCACATCCTGATTGTTTATTAATATCAATTGCGCCAACCTGACATTTCTTAACACACATCCCACAAGCAATACACTTGTCATTTTCAACTGCGGCATAAAAGTTGTGCGCCCAATTTTCTGCAGGCTTGGGTAAATGTTTTTGGAGCTTAAGAACTCCGCAACAACAACCGCAACAGGCGCAAACAAAATCACTTTTCTGGGAATTAGATGGTTGCAAAACTAATCCATCCTCTTCATTTTGACGTGTTATTTCTAAAGCTTCTTCGCGAGTTATCTCTCTAAAAATACCGGCTTTAATAGAATGCCTGGCCCAAGAACCAAACCCCATACAGGTTTCATAACGAGTTGTAACCTGGCATGGCTGCCCTTTGTGCTTAGCTCCTTCACGACATACACATTTGCCAACTGCAATCGGCCCAGCAGTATTATTAATAAGCTCCCTAATATTGTCATAGCTTGAAACATGATATTCGATCGGAATGCTCTTTCTTACTGGAATGGTACGAAGCTGTGATACTTTAGTATTAGCATATGCTTTGCCAAATTCACCACTCAGATATTCATGAAAATCCTGCCAAAACTGTGCGGTAGCCTTCTCACTATGCAGCTCCACCACCCCAACTAACAATGGGATCAAAAAATAGTGTTCACTCCCATTTTTAAGCATCGACATTATGGAGCCATTATCTTCCATCTCCTCCAGCATGCTTTTTACTTTTTCAAGAGAAAGATCGCTACTTTTTGCTTGAGCAAAAATATCCAAAACAGATTGCGGTTGATAATGCAAATAAAGCGCTAAACTCGCCTGTTCTAGAGTAAAGAGCTCTTTAAGAAGACGAATCTCAACTCCAGACTTCGTCGCTGGAAAACCTACCGCTTGCTGATCAAGATGTTTCTGCAGTTCAATATAGATTTTATCGATCTTGTTCATTTGAGTTACCCGGTTATACCCGCTAAGTGTGGTTTATTTTGTGATTTAATTTCTTTTAATTTCTTCAGAAAAATAATTATTGGTTAGTTTAATGTAAATTTCTGCACCAATCCACTTTTCATGTAATTTGCTATTTAACTCTGCGGAATTGTAGCGTTCAATATGCAGATATAGCTTTCGGGCCCCATACGGGTATTAAAGTGCACTCAACTTATTTTGCGGTGTTAAGGATTGTTTAATATTTCTCACTTATACTATTATACTATCATTCTAGGCAATAGGATTAAAATTAATTTTTCATTATTCACAATTATTATTTTGTTAGAAAATAAGGTATAAATATGAGCGGTAGTGCAGCTGCAGTAAACACAACAAGTATTGAGGCTAAAGGTTCATCAAGCCCATCTTCTAAACCACAACTAAATTTTTTGATGATGGAGGATAATCACATCCAACAAAAGATTATGGGTCAGAAACTAATGAGTGTTTTTAAAAAACAATATCAGCCAACAGTAACGGTCGCTGATGATCCAGTGGTAGCTGAGGAAAAATTTCGTCAGACAAAGGCAAGTGATCCATTCCATGTTGTAATAATGGATATAAATAACCCAAGGTATGAAAATGCAGGATTTGCTTGTGCGGGGTATTTGCGAGAAGTTATGGGGTATAATGGCATTATTGTTATGTGGTCAACCAACAATTCGCAGTACTTAAGCGGTCCTTATTATGCTAAATATTTTAATTATTTTTTAGATAAAGCGGTATTACCAGATCAGATGGATGCAGACCAAAAACTACAAGATTTTGTGAGCGAATCACAAAAAAGAAAAATTGTCGTTTTAAATCCTGAAATGAAGTTTGAAGAGTATCATAAAGCTTGGCAGGCAGATTCAGAATTTTACCTTAAACGTAAAGCGGCGCATATGGAAGCTGCAACTGTTGTGGCTGCTTCATCTCAGGTACTTTCTCCTTCAGTAGCAGCTGCAAGCCCTGGTTCTGATCAAACTTTCGCAGCGGTTACTGCATTATCGGCCTCACATCTTGCAGCTATTCCAAGCGCTGCTGTTGTAGGCGCTGACGACTCAAAAGCTGCATCTCTGTCGGCAGATGTGGATCTAAAGGCAGTTTTATCTCCTGTGGTTGTTGTAACTAATGCATCCTCAGCGCTATTACTAGCTAGTTCACCAAGCACTAATTCTGTCTCATTGCCTTCGCCTTCATCGGAAGAATTAAGCCCAGGTAGTAGTGATGAGCAAATTTTAGTATCGATGCATGCTGCTGGTGTGGATTTTAAGCATTTAAGCAAAACCAGAGATGATAGTAGCGTTAGTAGTATCTATACATTACCTCCTGCTACAGGTAGGTCGCCAAATGCTCATTTAAGGTCACTATCTTTATTTGGCCAAACAACTGGCCAATACTCTCAATCCGCTTCAAGTGCTGAGAGCTCTAATGATAGCACTCCAGCTGGTATCGATCCTGCGCAGCCACATCTATGCGTTGTTTCACCACCAAATAATGCTATGTCTTTTAAGGCTCCTCAGTAATCAAAAACGTAAAGAGACCTGGGTTTAAATCGTGCATACAATTAAGACACTATGAATATGAATTAGTCTCTTCATCCGAAGACTTATACCCTTCGTTATCTGTATCATATCCACCACCATATACTTGGCGAAGTTTTTGATGCAGAGGTTCACGAAAAAAAGCAACGTAGTGTCTACCAGAATATTTACTTTCAAGATCGGCTATTGTTCTTACTTCATCTGTAGATAATTTTACTTCTTTTTGAAAATATTCATCATGCAATTGATAAACTTTGCCTTCCATACCACGAATGCTATACACAGCACTTGACTCATCTACTGTGGGAAGCCCAAATTTGCAGTTACTGCCAAATACATCTTTCATATATGCATGACCTGAGGCAACCAACTCTAACGCTTCAATATAAGTCAAAGCAAATGGCATCTCTTCAACATCGCCCCCGCCCCTGCTCTCAGTTCTTCTACCTGGGTACATTCTCCGAGAGATCTCGTGAAAATTACATAGAACCAAAATTCTGTTTAGATAATTATAAACCGCGGGTTTTTTATATGCCGAATTAATCCCATATTCAATTAGCTTTTGTGGATTAATTTCAAATGGTTTTGAAGCGGCATCTAAAAAAAGCCGAGCTAATTTTCTTTCATTCTCTTGATGTCGTGCGATTGTTTCTTTGCTATCATCTACGCCAGGGACTCCAATAATTTGATAAATATTATACAAAATATCTGAAGAGCCGTTATGACCATATTTACTCAAACCTTTTATCAGACGATTTCCAAGATGTCCTGGCAATGGTTTTATCTGGTAACTAACGGTAGAATATCCCATTGAGACTAATTCCCAAACTCCATTGCACATATTATTTGAACGAGGTACTGTTACTGCATAACCAAGTTTTGCCTCAATATCCGCATAACTAGTTAACTCTTTTTTGTCCACACCTTGTAGCTGTAACTGTTTTTTTAAGGCACCGGCATCTGCTGTAATATAGGACCGTCCGCTATATCGCGTGATATCAACTGCGCATTGTGATATGCCACAGCGAGAACGTCTAAATGTTTCACTTAACCCTTGTGTATAAAGATTTTTTGACCTATCAATATCAAAAAAACGAGATTGAGTTTGTACCATCCTGCACAGTTGTTTTTCCCTACCCTCATCAGGATTTGAAAACCATTCAAGTCGGTTTGAGACCTTTACCCTTATTCCCCCAGTTTTCTTTGAGATAATTTGACGTACCACTGCTTCTTTTTCATGTTTTTTTTCTGCGCTTGGATCACCACCTAATCTCTGCACAGCTTTTTGCGCTGCTTCTGCTTTTTTCTCATCAACAACAATTTTTCTATCATCTCTAGTTGTTGTAGTGCCGCCTGCAATTGCTGCGCCAAGCATAGCTGAAGTTGAAGCAATTAATGGTGCAGCCACAATAGTACGAGCATCCCCCTGATACAAAACATGCTCTCTCAGAGGCTCTACCTCTACTTTTACCTTTACAACTTTACATTCTTGTTTTAATGCATTTTGTTGCGCAATGTCAGCGGCAACACTTGCAAATGTAGGAATAATAAACGGCACGGCAGAACGTTCTTTTAAATATTTTCTAATTGCTTCGATAGTTCCCCCGGAACCACCTTGGATAGGAAATTCTCTGAGTATAGGATTTTTTTTGATTGCTTCAAACAATACTCCTAACCCTGATTTCCCAATATTTTTGTTACCATTATAGATTTGTAGTTTTGTGAGGCGACAGTTTTCAATTAAACTTTTAGCAGCTGCGGTAGTAATTCTGTTATTTGTCAAATCAAGTGTTTTAAGATGAGTGTTGGTTCTTAGCGCAGTGATTAACAAGTATATATCATTATCTGTTAAACTCTTACCACGAAGAGATAGCTGTGTTAAGGTAATATCATTGCTTTGAATTCTCTTTAAAATACTTTCATCAATTGGCATAATTCACCTCTTTAACAAATATTAGTAAGAATTACCTTAAAAATCATTATCACTAATTTTTTTGTCAGAAAAATTGCCATGAATTGTTCTGAGGCTATGAATAGTCTTAATGGTGTCGTTCATTATAAATTCTCTTTGCCAGTTAAGGTATCGATATTAACTTTGATTATTAGAATGCGGTCGATAGCAGCACCATAATCGATTTGTTTTGTGTTCGTATTATGATCCTGTTGTTGCATCAATATATTGAGCCCTTCAATCTTCTCTTTCCGGTCTTCAAGTAAAACAGCGTCACCAAACCCAATTACGCTTTGATAATGGGTGGTAGAAGCGCAAGCATTGCTGCCAATTATTACTTTGTAATCATTAACTATGGTAAAACAGACACGTTTGTTAGTTTTAATAATATCGATCTTTTTGCCAAGCAGTGCTGAGTGCAAATACAAAGCATTATTCGCATAGCCAAAATTCATTGGTACACAATAAGGAATGTTATTATCAGACAACCCTAAGTAGCATATTGAAGCTTTACGCATAATTACTTCTAATGCGTTTTTTGCAGTAATTTCGCGCTCATGCCTTCTCATAAAAAATACGCCCCTATGAAAAATTCAATATTATGAAATATATTTCTAAATCATAAATTATCGTTAACCTGGGTTACCCAGGCTTTAGTCTCTTATTCCGAAGGTAAAAACCCAGATTTTTTTAGCGCTGTTACAAAATTTTTTGTATCAACACGCTGTGACCATTTGCTATAAAACCAATCTAAATAGTGTTTCATGCCCAATTGTGCCCAATTATCAATTAGACCAAGGTGTTTGTTTGTATCATCATATTGCGCAACTAACGCTTCTTTTTCGTCTGTGGATAAGCAGTGATAGGTACCCCAATGTATAATACTTTTTCCCGTGAGACGTCCTTTTTGAAACTCTGGTTCAGCGCGAGGATAACCAAGAACTAAAGCAACCAAAGGAAAACAATATTGCTCTGGCAAATTAAGAATATCAAAAACTTTTGCAATATCACGTCGATGCATCCCTCTTTGGGTAAAGAGAGAATCAATTCCTAAACTTTTTGCGGCGATGCAAGCAGTTTGTGCTGCCATAATTGTATCTGTGCTTCCCGTAACGAATCCAATAGCATCGCTTACATCAAACTCGTGGTTAAGGTGCTTAGCTAATTCAATGAGGCGCGTGAAATCAACGCAAAATATTAAAAGGACATCCCCTATGTATTCAGACAGCTGATGCATTTTTTCTTTGTCTCTTATAACAAGAATTGAATAGGTTTGACGTGCTGATGCAGTTGCTGCACACACAGAGGCTTGAAGAATTGTCTCAAGATCATTATCACTAATTTTTTTGTCAGAAAAATTGCCATGAATTGTTCTGAGGCTATGAATGGTTTTAATAGTGTCGTTCATTTTGTTTATTCTCCTACGTGATATATTGGCTATAAAAATCCGAACCTAACCCGCAAGTAGCGGTCATTTCTTTATAATTCATTTCTTTCTTCCTTGTCATCATAATTAAATGCGTCATAAATTGCCTAAAATAATTATTTAATCAACCTAGCATTTGATTAATTTATAATAACACGATTAATACACCCAATAAACCAAATGCATTTATCAACAGCATTTAGATGCAACAATACAAAAATTAATTATTTATTTACATTGGGATTTTGCTATGCCTTGCTATAGCTAAATAATTAAGATTTTTATTTAGACTGGATAAGAAAATGGACAAACGAGCTCTTGTATGCGATTTTATGCGGCAAGCCGCGATGAAATTAATTTTAGGAGTAAAACAATGTCTCTATATAACAAAAAAATACAAATTACATGTTTCCTTTTTTTGGCGATGATAAACAATCCTGGATTAGCAGAGACATATCCAAGCCCATACCCTTGCCCTTTGGGCTGGTATGCGGGCTTAGGTTTAAGCCGTGTCGCATTATTGTACGATCGCGGCACTGCTACTGGTTTTATGACTGAAGATGAAGAGATGACAAATTCGAATATTGGGTTCAATGCATTTGTTGGTGACCGTATTTCAAAATATCTTGGTTTTCAATTTGGATTTGCATATCCCGGGAAATCTGATGGTACTGATAACTTAACAGGGAAAATAGTTAGAACTTACACCGAAATGTACAATACATACGTAGAGGGTTTTGTGTATTTACCGATTGTATATGGTTTCGAGCTTTTTATAAAAGCTGGCCCTGCGCTACAACATTTTGAAAGCATTGGTGGTGGTAACGAAGCCGGTGGAGGATCAGCCGTGTATAAATATACCACTTTTGATCTTAACTACGGCGCTGGCTTGCAATATACATACAAAAACATTGGGCTACGCGCAGCTTTCAATTCCAATTATCGCCGCATGAGCTCACGACACTCTGAGTTGATCGGCGGACAATATGGCGCGCGTGATTGGGTAGATTTAGATGTTTTCTATTTATTTGCGCCCGCAAATAAAAATCAAGAAACCGCTGATATTGATAGCCAATCTTTGGGTTGGTATATAGGAACAGGTGTAAATCATATTTCAGAGTTGGATGAAACTCTCAAGTTACGTGATGGGTCACCTCACGCAGAACAGTATTTATTAAAATCAAAAGGATTCGGTTATGAAGCACTATTTGGAAAACGTATTTCAAATTATTTAGGCGGGGAAATTGGTTTTGAGCATATAGGAGATTATATAGGTAAAGATAAAAATTCTGGCGCAACTGTCATCTCATATACGCAAGGAAATGACGGATACATAGACGCCATCTTTTATATTCCAATAAATAATCATTTTGATTTCTTCGTAAAAGCAGGCCCATCTCTTAAACACTTCGCGCAAGATTATGTTATACCTATTAATGATTCTAGTGATGAAAGTGTGCATCACGTATACACCTTCTTTGATCTAAATTATGGAGCAGGAATACAATATATGTTTAACAAGGTTGGGGTACGTTTTGTTTACAGTTCGAACTATAGAATAGAAGATTATACTTCACGAGATTCCATCGGTCTGGATTTTATTTATAGATTTGGTGATTAAGCCACTGCCAGGCTTAGCAAGTTTGCGCTATCAATAAGCATGTGCATGCTGACGGCAATGCATTTCTTTATACTTTATATCTAACCTAATTTTAATCTTGTTCCGATCTTTTCATGAATTGTTAATAAATTACTTTGCCTTAGCTTCTGATACAAAAAACACTCTTGTTATATTTAAAACATAACAACCCGTTTTCTTTTTTGAAAGAAATTAAGTTTTGCTCTATAATAATAAACTAAATTTCCTATAAAACCTTATTAAAAAAGAGGTGTCCCATGTCAACTACAGTAGCTGTTCGATTACCAGAAGCTAAAGAAGCAAAAGAAGAAAAAAAAGAAGCCAAGGCTGAAGAAAAGAGCGAACAAAAAGCTAGCCAAAACCAAGCAAAACTAAATGCAGAACTCTTAGAAGCAGCAAAACAAGGAAATCTTGATGCTGTACAACGCTTGGTCACAGCGGGTGCAAGTGTTGCAAATGCAATAGAAATATATTCTTGTATGACAGCTTTGTTATGGGCTGCTTATTACGGCCATACCACAACTGTCGAGTGGCTACTTGGTGGGCATGGGGCGAGGCTTGATGAAAAAGATAATAGCGGGAAAACAGCTTTGTTAGGAGCCGCTTTTAATGGCCATACCGCAACTGCTGAATCGCTACTTAGACATGGAGCAAGGATTGATGAAAGAGATAATTTCTACAGCTGGACGGCTTTGTTAGGGGCTGCTTATTACGGCCATACCACAACTGTCGAGTGGCTGCTTAATAATAGTGCAAACATACGTGATAAAGATGTTTTTAATAGAACAGCAGTCGATCTTGCTAGACTAGAAAACCATCCCGAGACAGTCGCTTTCTTAGAAAGTCGGCAAAAATATTCAGAAGCAAAATTCCAATCTTCTCCACCAACTCTTTCCAAAGCTGTTTATCTACAAACTACAAAGCTCCACCGTGAAGAACCCGAACCCTACGCCCAATACAAAGTAGGTCAATGCTGCGAAGCTGAGAGAAATAATGCAGAAGCACTTTTGTGGTATCAAAAAGCAGCGAATAGATATCCTCCTGCTCTTTTAGCTTTTGAGCGCTTACAAAAAGAGAATGAAGCTAAAGATCAAAACCAAGCAAAACTAAATGCAGAACTCTTAGAGGCAGCAAAAAAAGGAAATCTTGATGCTGTGCAACGTTTGGTCACAGCGGGTGCAAGTGTTGCAAATGCAATAGAAATATATTCTTGTATGACAGCTTTGTTATGGGCTGCTTATTACGGCCATACCACAACTGTCGAGTGGCTACTTGGGCATGGGGCGAGGCTTGATGAAAAAGATGAATTTGGCGGAACGGCTTTGTTATTGGCTGCTGGTAACGGCCATACCGCAACCGTCGAGTGGCTACTTGGGCATGGAGCGAGAATTGATGAGAAAGATGAATTTGGCAGAACGGCTTTGTTATTGGCTGCTGGTAACGGCTATACAGCAACTGTCGAGTGGCTACTTGGGCATGGAGCAAAAATTGATGAGAGTGGCGATAGCAACTTAACAGCTTTGTTAGCAGCCGCTTATAGCGGCCAGACTGCAACTGTTGAGTGGCTGCTTAGACATGGAGCGAGAATTGATGAGAAAGATGAATTTGGCAGAACGGCTTTGTTAGGGGCTGCTGGTAACGGCTATACAGCAACTGTCGAGTGGCTGCTCAATAACGGCGCAAACATACGCGATAAAAATAATAAAAGCAAAACAGCGGTCGATCTTGCTAGGCTAGGAAACCACCCCGAAACAGTTGCTTTCTTAGAAAGGTGGCAAAAACATTTAGCACCACCATCTTTCTTCCAATCACTCTTTGGCCCAAGACCACAAACCACTCCGTCTACTCTTTCCAAAGCTGATTATATAAAAGTCTTAGAACGCGCACCTGATGAGCCGTATAGCCAGTACAGAGTTGGCAGATACTGTGAAGATGAAAAAAATTTTGATGGAGCTATCTTGTGGTATCAAAAATCCCAAGCTAAATACCCCAAAGCTCACGAAGCACTGGAACGCTTACAAAAAATAAGAAGAGGTGATGCAAAAGCTGAAGCCAAAGAAGTAAAGACTGAAGCCAAAGAAGCAAAATCGAACCCTAATCCACAGCAAATAGTTGCAGATGCTAAGGTTGAAGCAAATCTTAAAAAAAATGAAGCTAAAGTGAAAGAAGAAAAATCTGGTGCTACACCCGAAGCTAAGGAAGGCAAAGCTACACCTGAAGCCAAAGAAACCAAAGCCGAAATCAAGGCTGAAGCAAAATCTTCTGCAAGTCAAGATTCCGAAAGAGTAGCCTCAAGCCTTGGCGCTGAGGAATTACGTAAATTAATGGAAGAACTAAATAAGCAAAAAGACATCATGGAGCGTTTAGCTGATATAAAAGAAGCAAAGGGAGAAGTCTTGGATGCAAAATCTTTGATAGAAAAAGAACAAGAACTAAATGATCATCTGCAAGCTATACCTAGTGCAAAAGGAGCTGCTTTAGCACTATTACAAAAAAATGCTGCAGAATTAAAACAAGTTATTGAACACCAAAGAGAATTAAACACCAAAGATGAAGAGCTTAAAATAATTAATCAAGATGGGGCATTAAAGGATTATTATAATACCTTCCTGATTTTACTCACAGGTAGCGTATTAGCTTGTAAAGTAATTCATTCGAAAGCTGGTCCAGCTCAAGTTGCTAATGCAAAAATGGATACAGATGATTGCATAGTATCTTTCATAAGAGATGCCGGAAGCAGTATTCCCATAATTGGTATGTTTTCAAATATCATAGCTGGAGCCCATAGTTTCTTAAGCGGTAGAAATAAACTCCAAAAAATTAATAAAATTGTTGTTTTTTTACCAACCACAACTGATGGTGATATCTTTGCTGAAACCCTTGCTCGTAGACTCACCTTTGCTCAAGAATCGGAATTAAAAAAGATGTCGTCCGATGGGCTCATGGGTAGAGCTCTTAGAGCAGCAAAAAGCGCCAAATGTTGGCTTACAGCCGACGATATCAATAATCCTGTAAGGGAGTTAGCTAAAACTCAATGTGAAGTCTGCCTTAGTAATATTACCGATCAGAAATTCACATCCCCTGCAGATCTTAAAGAAATTCCAATAATAGTTGTTACCATATTAGGCAAAAGACCTGTTCTAGTACCACATTCCCAACCCCAACCTTCTGCCTCAATAGGATTCTTTTCTGCTTCTTGTTCCAATGTTTCAGTCCAAGTCGCTCCAGCAGATACTAAAGAGCAACTGGCTAAGCTACTATCTGAACAAGAAAAGCTAAGAAAATCTATTCAAGAGAATGAAGAAAAAGTAGCTGAAGCTGCAAAAATCGCAGTAAGAGCCAGGCAAGATGCAAGAGAAGTAAAGGAATCTGTTTCAGAGCTAGGGGTGAGCGGAGGAAGCTCCATGCAGGTTTTTGCAAACGCTTTGACAAACCCGCACGCAAGATCAAGCTATGATGATTTGAAAGCAGAGAATGCAACATTACATATGCGGTTAACTGAGCTTGAAAGGACAGTGAGTGTCTTATCTGAATTGACAGGTCATACTAACGAATTAGCAGGTGTAACAGGTGCAAGTAGTGTAGTACATAATGAACAAAATGAAAGAATGGCCGCGTATTTGTTTGGGGCGCATACTTAAAAGTTATAAGCATGTTATTTTTGTTCATGCGAGCTTGTGGTCGATATAAATAAAAATAAGGGTCATTCTCATTTTTTTACAAAAACCCCACCGCCATCAGCATTTAAATAATTAACCTGCATCTTTCCGATAACATTGGTTGCTTTAACAGGGATAAATTTAACCACCCCTTCTTTGCCTAAAAGCATCGGAAAATCGAGCTTGCTCGAGCTTGGCCAGAAAGCTTTAAAGGTATTATTTTGACATTGCATCAATGACCACTGAACTTTTTTAGGCCCAATGATAAGCGATAAATGATCAACATCTTTTGCTACTACTAAATTCCCGTAGACCATGAATTTGATAGTCTTGGTCATAACCAAAATAGGGGAGAAATTGCAGTGCGCGGGCTGACAAACCACTATCATGCGCAACCAAGTCTTTAACTGCGAACTCCTGTGTTGCTTTAGAATCGTAAAGTTTAAATTCGGGATAAAGCTGCTGTACTTTTGTATCCCAAGTATATTTCTCTTCTTCAATTTGCTTTGCTAAAAGTGCGGCAGTAAATGATTTGGTTAACGATGCAACATTGAAAATAGTTTCCGGAGTTACTGGTTCGCCTTTTGTATTGCGTACTCCAAACCCCTTTTTATAAATAATTTGATTATCTTTTACAATCGCAATTGCCATCCCTGGAATTTGCCACTCTTTTCTGGCTTGTTCGGCATATTGGGTAAAATCAATTAAGATTTTTTGTAATTGCGTGTCCGTCGCCGGCTGGAGTTGGTTAATCGCAAAACCTGGTAAAGTATACAAAACAACCAAAGTAAGGGATATATAAATTAATGATTTTTTTATATCAGCCATAGTAATCTCTATTATTCTCCATTTTCTAACAGTCGTATATCGATAGTAGAATACCCAGTTACTGGGTGCTAATTTCAATTTTTCGTTTAAAATCAATGGGAAAACATGTAAAAAAATTTATGTTTAAAATCAAAGTGTTACAAAACATGCAGATTTTTTTTAATAATTTTGTATTATTAATCAAATAGATAAGCAGATAAGCGGCACAAAGCGCCATCAAATACGGTTTTTTACTGCTAAATCTAGATCTTTTAAAATCACTAGCAGCTTTTCCATATTATGCAACGGCAGAGAATTTGGGCCGTCGCACAAAGCCTGGCTTGGATCGGGATGGGTTTCAATAAAAACACCGGACACCCCTACCGCCACTGCTGCTCGCGCCAAAGGCTCGATAAATTCACTCTGCCCGCCGGTAGAAGATCCGGTCGACCCGGGTAATTGCACCGAATGCCCTGCATCAAAAATTACTGGGCATAGGCAATCGCGCATAACAACTAGTGAACGCATATCAACAACTAAATTATTGTAACCAAAAGATGAGCCTCTTTCGCAAACCATGATTTTTTCATTGCCAGCTGCACGGACTTTTTCTACAACATTCTTCATGTCCCACGGTGATAAAAATTGCCCTTTTTTGATGTTCATTGGCAATTTATAACTCGCAACCTTTTGCAAAAAATGCGTCTGCCTGCATAAAAATGCTGGAGTTTGTAGGATATCGGCGACCGCTACCACTTCATCAATTGGCGTATATTCATGCACATCAGTCAAAACCAAAAGTTTTAATTCTTCTTTCACCTTGCGTAAAATGCGTAAACCCTCAGTCAAACCTAGACCAGTAAAACATTTCCCCGAAGTGCGGTTAGCTTTTTCAAATGAAGTTTTAAACACAAAATTAATACCCAAACGCTCGGTGATTTCTTTAAGCTTCTCTGCAGTTTCGAGCACAATTTTTTCGCTTTCAATCACACAAGGACCGGCGATTAAAAAAAATGGCTTATTCAAACCAATTTCAAAGTTATTCAGTTTCATAAAATGTTAAAACTCACATTAAAAAATTTAAACAATTAGTTTATAAAAACTATATAATATGTTGTATTATATCATGATTTTAAAAATAAAAATGCAAAAAATGTTGGGTCCGCGTAAAAAGCGCGCTTGACCCAACCTACTGGCTAGCAGCACAATTTCTTGGTTATTACTTGCCTTGCTTTAGTTGCTTCGCTACTTGAATAAAACCGCTAAATACAGGATGCCCAGTGCGAGGAGTTGAAGTAAATTCTGGATGAAATTGACAACCAAAAAACCACGAATGATTTGGTAGCTCAATAGTTTCAACCAATTTCCCATCACTTGACCAACCAGATACTTTCATCCCAGCTGATTCGATCTTCTCAATTAAATTGCCATTAACCTCATAGCGATGTCGATAACGTTCAAGGATTTTATCTTTGCCATACATTTTATGCGCCAAAGTATCTTTAACCAAATTGCAATCGTAACCCCCAAGACGCATCGTGCCACCAAGATCAACACTGCCACTGCGTTTTTCTAGCTCCCCAGTATCCTTCATCCACTCTGTAATCAACGCAACAACTGGGAATTTGGTTTCAGTATCAAATTCAGTACTATTTGCGCCGCGCATGTTTGCCACATGTCGCGCAAATTCGATAATTGCTATCTGCATCCCCAAACAAATTCCAAAATATGGGATATTATGCTCGCGGGCAAATTGCGCAGCTATCACCATACCCTCAGTGCCTCTTTTGCCAAACCCACCTGGCACTAAAATTGCATCAATATTTTCAAGTAGCCGTGGGCCCTTATTTTCAAGCTCCTCAGAATCAACATAAACAATTTTCACTTTGGTGTTGGTATGAATACCAGCATGTTTCAATGCTTCATTTACTGACTTATAGGCATCTACCAAATCTACATATTTACCCACCATAGCCACAGTAACTTCATCAGTAACTTTACTCATGATTTCGACAATTTTTTCCCAATCGTGAATTCTTGATGTCACATAAGGAAGATTTAAGCGCTCAGAAACTATCTCACCAATCCCTTGATCACGCAAAAGTAATGGAATTGCATAAATATTATCAACATCCGGCAGTGAAATTACTGCACGTTTCGGGACGTTGGTAAATAATGCGATTTTTTCACGCGCTGATTCAGCTAACCGAGATTGTGAACGGCAAATTAACATATCTGGCTGGATCCCAATTGAAAGCAAATCCTTTACTGAATGTTGCGTTGGCTTAGTTTTAATCTCACCAGTAGAACTAAGATAAGGCACTAATGTTAAATGAATAAAATAGGTATTCTGTGGCCCAAGCTCAATACGTAGCTGACGAATTGCTTCTAAAAATGGCAAAGACTCAATATCACCGACAGTCCCACCAACTTCAATTAATGCAACATGTTTACCGGCGGCGCATTCTTTGATGCGATTTTTTATTTCATCTGTGATGTGAGGGATTACCTGTACCGTTGCCCCCAAATAATCGCCATGCCGCTCCTTGCGGATTACATCAGAATAAATTCTCCCTGAGGTTAAGTTATTTAATCGTGACATTTTGCTGCTGATAAAACGCTCATAATGACCAAGATCTAAATCGGTTTCAGCGCCATCTTCGGTAACATATACCTCACCATGTTGAAACGGGCTCATCGTTCCTGGATCAACGTTTATGTATGGATCTAGTTTCATTAAAGTAACATTGAAACCGCAGCCCTCAAACAATGCACCAAGTGAAGCTGTGGTCAGCCCTTTGCCCAAAGATGAAACCACGCCACCTGTAGTAAAAACAAATCGAGCCATGTTTTACAATCCTCAAAGAATTTACAACCGATTATTAAAAGCATTTAAAAATTGACTGATCGAATGGAACAATATTCTAATACGAATTATTCTTCATGCATAGAGTTTTGCGATATTCATGATAATTATTTTAGGTAATATTTGGTATACCCACAGTATTTCAAACGTAGGCGAGGCGCGCTTGAAGCGAGCAAGCGGAGTTTACTTAAGGTAAATGAGCATTGCGAGCAAGAGCGCAACAAAGCCTACGTTTGAAAGACGCAGGGTATAACAAGAGAAATGGAAATGTACCAAAAATCTTTTTTAAATATACCAATTTTTCAATAACTCCTGCTCTGATATTGGTTTTACGGTTAGATTATATTCCTCCGCATCAGGTTTTTTAATCTTAATCAATACAGCGTTGTCATGCCGACCCTTGCCAAAATATGCGGTCAGGCGCGCGGCTAAATTAATATCATCATCATTTACTGTGCCATCGATCAACACAATTGGTCCGGGGTAAGATACGCAAAGTAGCGAAATATACTGCGCTTGATATTTTTGAAGTTTTACGTTATCAGATTCATCTCTACCTATAATTAATTTAAAATTGCTTCGAGGGCGCAAATGACGTGCGGTTTTTAATAACGCGATATCATCTAATGAATATTCTTTACTTGAGCGATGTTGCCATAAATCTTTTAAGCGCCGAGTAAACACGGGGTCAGTTAACTCACATCCGCCAGCTGGTTGAGGGAAATCTTGAAAACCGAATTTTTTTGCTAAAGCAATTTGTGGCTTTCGCGTACGGCCATTAAAGTCACAGAGCAATTTTCGATCTACCCAGCCCTCGCGCTCAGGTAACGTTGGCGCTAATAATTTGGCTGAAAGTGGCCGTAATAATAAATCTTCAGTATCTTTTGCTACAATTGGTAGAGTATCTTTGCGCTGCGACATTGGCCTCTGCCCTAGCACTTCACCCGTAACTAAAAAATCAAAACCGTTTTGCTGTAAATAAGCAAAAGCTTTTTTCACCATAAAAATTTTACAATCAAGGCATGGATTTAAATTTGCGCCATAACCAAAATGCGGATTAAACAAAACACATTTAAAGTCATTCGCGACATCAATCAAATGTAGCTTTATTGCCAACTGCTTTGCGACCCAACGTGCTGAATGCAATTTAATGGCATTTTGATTTTCAATTAAATTTGGATTTTCGCCGCTAAAGCCAGTAAAAAAATTTATTCCTTCGACATGAATTCCTTGTTCGATAAGTAACTTTGCGGCAAGCATTGAATCTAAGCCACCTGAAATTAATACTAAACATTTTTTTGCTTGCATAATAATAGACTCGATTATTTTAGTTGTTATTGCCTGGCCCGTAATACCAAAAGCCCACCGATTACAAAAAAACATAATATAGGAAAAAGAGCGGCAACAAATGGTGGCACATGATAAACCGCGCTCATTGGGCCAGCAAATTGATTTAAAATATAGAAAGCAAACCCAAGCATTACCCCAGCAAGCATTCTTAAACCAGTAGTTGCAGATCGAAGCGGACCAAACACAAATGGTATCGCAAGCAATATCATAACTAAACTTGCAAGCGGCTGAAAAATTCTCTGCCAAAAAATAAACTCATAATGCGTAGCATCAAGACCACTTTGCTTGCGGGCTTTCACATGTGAATATAATGCAACAAGTGATTTTTGGTTAGGATCAAATGTGGTTAAATCAAGCAATCTTGGCTTCAATTTAAAACCCCAATTTTGTTCGGGGAAATGTGTTGCTACAGTTTTATTATCCACAAAATTAGTTTGCGCAACATTATAAAATGTCCACTGATTATCTTGATACGATGCATTCTCAGCAAAACTAATCAGCTCTAAATTATAATTGTCGTCGAGTGCATAGCGCGTTACTCCTTCCAGCTTGCCATTGGTTAATACTTTATCAATATGCACAAAATTAGTTTCACTTTTTACCCAAACCCCTTCTTTCGAAAAATAAGTTTGGCCACCACTAACGGCAGTGGTTTTATTTTCAATAGCAATGCGCTCTGCAATCGGCGCAAGTACTTCGCCGACAAAAAACATAATCGCGACAAGCAAAATAGCCGCCTTAACTACTGCCCAAGTAATTTTAACCAAAGATAAACCTGAGCATTGCATAACTATTAATTCGCTGTGTGAGGCAAGTAAACCAAGGCCAAGAATGCATCCAAGCAAACCAGCCATCGGAAAAAATTCATACACATCTAATGGCAACATCATTGGTACATATAAAAATACCTGTAAAATCCCGTAATTCCCTGAACCAATATCAGGGAATTCATTAGAAAACTCAATGAATGCGCGCACAGCAAGCAACACTAATGCTACTATAAAAACATAAGTGATAACTGTCTTGCCAAGATATTTCTCAAAAATTTTCATACGCTATGTTTTTTGATCAGTTTTTTTAAGCTATCTTTTAATCCAAGCTGCAATAAAATTAATACCAGGGCAATTGCCAGCATAATGCCGTGCACCCACCACATACCAACAACCAATGACAGTACTCCTTTTTTCATCCAGGCTTTTGACAAAAATAATAAATTAACATAAATAATATAGCACAGTATTCCAGGCAGAAGTTGTATATAACGACCATAACGCGGCTTAATTCTGCTCAACGGCGCGCCAATCAATGCCAAAATAAAAGCCGATAATGGCAAAGCTATGCGCCACTCTAACTCTGTTCCCATAATTGGATCGGCGCGTTTTTGCCAAAGAGCGATGGTTGGGGTACCGCTTTTATCTGGTTGCCAAGCTTCTGCGGCCTGCTCAGCATTAACCCCATATTCATCATATTTGATAATCTGATAATCTCTTTTGCCAGGCACTCCTGTATATTGATATCCATTAGTTAAAACTAAATATAAATCAGAGCTGCTCTCGTCAACTTTTTGGTAAGCACCTTTCGCAATTACTGCGCTTAAATTATTTTTCTTTGAGTTTGGATTACCTTCGGCTTGTTTTGCAGCAAATACTTTTTCAAAACTCCTGTGATCGCTCGACGCTGTATCAACATAAAAAACCCACTTGCCACCAGCAACTGAATTAAAGCGATTCGGCTGTAAAAGTTCAATAGAACTGCTAGTTTTCCCAGACAATATCCGCGTTGTGTAATTGCGGGCAATTGGATTCACCCAAAAAGTTAATGTTGCCACAAGCAACATAATAATTGCAGAAAAAGCACTGGTAATTAAAAGCAGGCGTAGCGGGCTTACCCCACAGGCAGATAAAACTGTCATCTCGCTATCAGCATATAATCTGCCATAAGCCATTAAAATCGCCAAAAACAAACTCACGGGCAATAGCACTGCCGCAAGCACGGGCAATTCTAATAATAACAATAACCCTACCGCATGGCTGGAAAGATCGCCTGCAGCAGCAATATGCATATAATGCACGAATTGATTACTTAAAAAGATTATTATCAATACTACTGCAGTAGCAAGCAATACTGTATAAACTTCTCGAGCTAGATATCTGGCAATTATCATGATGTATGTTGTGTTTTGTTGTTCGGTGTTATTGTGCCATAAAAATAATCTTAAAATCCACCTTTAAACTTATTAAGTTAACGATTAGAATTGCTTGCTATGAACAAAAAAGCAGTTTTTTACATTTTAGAAGACGCAGAGACAAAATCACACAGCCTCTGCGCAGCTCGGCTGGCTGAAAAAGCTTATGCTGCAAATAGGTCGATTTATATCTTAGTAAATGATGCGGATGAAGCATATAACCTAGATACATCGCTCTGGACTTTTCGCGATATTAGTTTTGTACCTCACGCAATTTATAACAATAATCCAAACCCCGTGCCACAAGTGCTGATTGGTTACAAAAAAAATCCACCGCCAACCCATATAGATGTATTAATTAACTTAACCGCTGAAATCCCAAGTTTTTATCATGAATTCGCGCATATTATTGAAATTGTAACCAACGAACAAAAAAGCCGAGCGCTAAGCCGCGAACATTATAAGTTCTACAAGCAAGAAGGATTTACCCTAGAAACCCATAATGTTTAAAACCCCGCAAAAAATATGTAAAAAAAATTATTATATTTTTCAAAGAGTTATAAAAAATGAATACAAAAACATACGAACCAAAAGATATTGAACAAAAATGGTACCAAACCTGGGAAAAAGCTAACTACTTTTGCCCAAGCGGCAACGGCGATCCTTATTGTATTGTAATCCCGCCACCAAATGTCACTGGCACATTGCATATGGGGCATGGCTTTCAGCAAAGTATCATGGATGCATTGATTCGCTACCATCGCATGCGAGGTTTTAACACCTTGTGGCAAGTTGGTTTGGATCATGCCGGCATTGCCACGCAAATTGTGGTCGAACAAAAACTAAAAGTTGAAGGGCAAGATAGACACGAACTTGGTCGCGAAAAATTTGTCGAAAAAATTTGGGAGTGGAAAAAATATTCTGGCGATACCATCAGTAAACAAGAACGCAGGCTCGGAGTTTCTGCGGACTGGAGCCGCGAACGCTTCACCATGGATCCTGGCTTAGCCAAAGCCGTACAACAGGTGTTTATTCAACTTTATACTGAAGGCTTAATCTATCGTGGCAAAAAATTAGTAAACTGGGACCCAGTGCTTAACACTGCAATTTCAGATTTGGAAGTAGTTAGCGAAGATCGCAATGGATCGCTTTGGTATATTCGTTACCCAATAGTTGATAGTGATGAATCATTGATTGTAGCTACAACACGCCCAGAAACAATGCTTGGAGATGTAGCCATAGCAGTTAACCCAACTGATGAGCGTTACCAGCATTTAATTGGGAAAAAAGCAAAACTACCACTCGCAGATAGAGTTATCTCCATAGTTGCTGATGACTATGTGGATAAAGAATTTGGCACAGGTTGCGTGAAAATTACTCCCGCGCATGATTTCAACGATTACGCGCTAGGCTTAAGGCACAACTTACCACAAATAAATATTTTCACTAAAGATGCAAAAATCAACGAGAATGCTCCAAAAGCCTATCAAGGGTTAGACCGCTTCGAAGCACGCGAACAAATCATTGCTGATCTTACAGCTCTTGGGTTACTCATCAAAACTGAAAAACATACTTTAAAAATCCCAATTTGCGAGAGAAGTGGCGCAATTATTGAACCATACCTAACCGATCAATGGTTTTTAAATGCAAAAGCATTAGCCGGGCCAGCAATTAATGCAGTAAAAGAACAAAAAATTAAATTTTACCCAAGCAACTGGAGCAAGACATATTTTCTCTGGCTGGAAAATATTGAAGATTGGTGTATCAGCCGGCAATTATGGTGGGGTCATCGCATTCCTGCTTGGTATGACGATAAGGGCCATGTTTATGTGGGCAACAATGAAGCCGAAGTACGCGAAAAATATAAACTCAATACTGCAAATCTCAAGCAAGATGAAGATGTATTAGATACTTGGTTTTCATCAGCACTTTGGCCATTTTCCACTTTAGGTTGGCCAGAACAAACCTTGGAGCTAAAAACTTTTTACCCAACAAATGTACTCGTAACTGGCTTTGATATTATCTTCTTTTGGGTGGCGCGCATGGTAATGATGGGGCTAAAGTTTATTGGCGACGTCCCGTTTAAAAATGTCTACATTACCGGTTTAATTCGTGATAGTCATGGCCACAAAATGTCTAAATCTAAAGGGAATATACTTGACCCTGTAGACTTGATTGACGGCATTTCACTTGAAAAATTAATTGCGAAACGCACAACATATTTAATGAAACCGCAGCTCGCAAAAGAAATTGAAAAGAAAACACGCGCTGAGTTTCCAGAAGGGATTGCTGCCTATGGCGCTGATGCTTTGCGCTTTACTTTTTGTGCCCTCGCCTCCACTAGTCGCGATATTAATTTTGATGTTGCGCGTTTAGAAGGTTACCGAAATTTTTGTACAAAGCTTTGGAATGCTACGCGTTATGTATTAATGCAGCTCGATAATTTTAATTATGCTGATCAAGATATCGAATTTAGCTTGGCCGACAAATGGATTCAATCCGAAATGCAAAAAACTTTGCAAATTATTAGCAGTGAATTTGCAAATTATCGCTTTGATCTAATCGCCCAAGCAATTTATGATTTCACTTGGCACCAGTTTTGCGATTGGTATTTAGAGCTATCAAAACCATGTTTAACTTCACCTGCTAGTAGTAATGCCCAAAAACAAGGCGCGCGCATTACCCTGATCACTATTTTGGAAGCCTTGTTAAGAGTCATTCATCCATTTATGCCTTTTATCACAGAAGAATTGTGGCAAGAAGTAACAAAGTATTTACCTAGTAAAGATAAAACTATCATGCTCACAAAATATCCAGAATATTCAGAGGCGAAAATTTCTCAAAACGCCAGCGATGAAATTGAATGGCTAAAGAAAGTAATTATCGCTATCAGAAACATTCGCGGCGAAATGCATATCTCACCAGCAAAGCTGCTGCCTATTTTGTTATCCAAAGGCACAGCTGCTGATAAAACACGTGTTGCAGAACATGCTCAATATTTAAAAACTCTAGCAAAACTGGATAAAATTGATTGGGTTATAAAGGATAATATTCCGCTTGCGGCTACAGCAATAATTGACGAGCTTGAGTTACATATTCCTTTGGCAGATTTAATAGATTTAAAGGCCGAAGCAACAAGACTCAATAAAGAAATCGCTAAATTAACTGTAGAAATAGACCGTGCTCAAGTTAAATTAACAAATCAAAGTTATTTAACTAAAGCACCAGCTGCAGTTGTCGCAAAAGAACAGGCTCGTTTAAAAGAGTGTCAAATAAATCTTGATAAGCTTAAAGCACAACTTGCAAAACTTGAGCGCCATTGATTATTGATTATAGAGCTCAAGATTAATACCTTCACCAAAAAACATTTTCGCCAACTCGGCGAATGCTGGGGTATAATCTGAGACATAAAATTTTCGAGAAGTTTTTATATTATCTGCCAAAAGTTGCTGCTCTGTTAAAAGCTCTTTTAATGTTATGGCTGCTGCCTGTGCAGAATCGATAATATCAATTTTACCCTGAAAAAACCGCGTAATTGCCTGCTTGATTATCGGATAATGTGTGCAACCTAAAATTAAAGCATCAATGTTTTGCAAGCTAAATCTAGACAAATATTCTGCCAATACCAAGTCAATTACCTGATGTTTAAATAAACCTTCTTCAATAATCGGCACAAGCAATGGAGTGGACAAAGCCTGAAAAACAATATTGGCATCTAGCGCCGCGATTCTGCGCTGATAGATTTGTGACCATACAGTAAACTTTGTTCCAATCAAACCAATGCTCTTGCCAGCATATTTTTCTTCAAGTAATTGAAGCACGGGATCAATTACATTAATCAAAAGTGCGCGATCACCAATATAATTTTTTAATACATCGTAAGCTGCGGCAGAAGCAGAATGACAGGCAATCAAAATTGCTTTTGCGCCTTTGCCTAATAAAAAATCCACAATTCTTATGGTATAGCCTTGGATTGCTTGCTGCGACTTGTCGCCATATGGTAAATGCGCGGTATCCCCAAAATAAATTATCGATTCATTTGGTAACACTTCGGCAACAGCTTTTGCAACAGTTAGTCCACCAACACCGCTATCAAAAATCCCTATTGGCTGCTCTGCATTTATTTTTTTCATTTATTTAAACCTCGAAATAATTATAGCATAAAATTTGAGGATCCTTTTTAGAGTATGTGGATTCTGTGACTATTTTGCAATAATACGAAAAAGGCACTGAGCACGCAAATAGGATTTGCCGGTGTGCGCAGCGAAAATAAAGCGCAGGCCGAGGGACGAGGCCGAGCCATTTCGCGGAGCATACTGGCAAAGCCTTGCGTGCGGGGTTTGTTAATACGCGGATATTGGGATTGAACTAAATTTGAACGACGAATCCTCATGAATTATTTTTAAAATCAACAAATTATAATTATAGGTTTTGTTGTGAATTTTATGTTATTATTCACATATTACAAGTTATATTGATTTAGAGGTAAAGCAATGAAGTTCATAATAAAAATCTTAAGTATTGCTACGCTAGCTGCAATGCTTACTTGTTGCACCACAACGACTATTGTCCCACAAGTTGGGAATATGTATATTATATCTGCAATGTCTACTACTGAAGCAGGCGCAGCTAATGCTGTTATTAAAAAAGCCAAAGGAATGTGTGAAAGCGAAAAAGGCAACGTTAAAGTAATAGATCAGGATACAATCTATCAAGGTGTTGATGTTAGTCAGCAGGCATTAATTAATCTGGCTAACAAAGTTTTACCGAGTAACAAAACAGAGCCACCCTCATTGCCACCAGACCACGCTTATAAATCAACTTTAACTTTTAAGTGTGAGGGCGAATAAATTATTGTTTCAATTAATAACACGAGGTTATTATGCCAATCTTTAAGACAATAAAGAAGGTCGCCAAAAAACCGAAATCATTCGAAGAAAATAGTCTTTTTCAAATTGTTCCTCCAGAACAACTTTTATCCTCTTTGCATCGTGAAAAAATGCTTAATGATATTCGCGCTATTGTCGATGCGCCAAAAGACCATTTTTCTATACTGTATCACCATCTGATCTCGCGTTTTGCCGAATTCGTACAAATTTTACCGACCTCTAATGAAGATAAGCTTGGCAGCTTGCTTGACTATGGATTAATGCGTGGTTTGTTTGTAGTCCAAGAGTTTAAAAAAGATCAAGACAAAAAAATTGACCCACGCATTATGTATGTTTTATTCAGTGCAACATTATTATTTGATGTTGGTTTTGCCGCGGGCAATCGCAGTGTAATGATTTCTGATAAGAAAGGCGCGTATATTAAACAGTGGTGGCCACACAAAGGCGCAATGACTGTCGAAGATGGCTATTACAAAATTCGACGTGGCGGCGGTTATCCACCATGGCTTAGCCGGCATGTTGCAGTGCTCTTAGCAAGACAAATCATGCCTGAACCAGGATTCTCCTGGATTGCAAAAGATTCTTATGCATTAAATGCTTGGATCGCTCTGTTAAATAATGAACAAATAGGCATCGAAGAATTGAGATTATATTTTGATCGTGCCTCAGAAATGTTGGAAGAATTCAATCTTGAGCATGACATAACGCTTTCAGAAAATGTTGAAATTACCGTACCACCAGAAACAGAGCTTGGTGAAGAATTTCTTAAATGGTTGCAAGAAAACATCCAAAATGAAAAAATCACAGTTAATAAAAAAGATTCTTATGTGCATATAGTTAGTGAAGGGATTTTTATTGACACCGAATTATTCAAGCTTTTTGTCAGTGAAAATCCTAAGACACTAAACTGGAAAACAGTGCTAAACCAGTTTAATTTACTTGGTTTAAACACCACTGAAAACAACGCCGCTAAGATTACTAAATATGTCTATGCAAATCCTACGGGAAAAACTGCAACTACCATGTTTTCCCTAAAATCTGCGCTTGCAGCCGTGCATTCTAAAGAAAGCTCGTTTAAATCTGAAGCCCACGCAAAAGTGACCGGTGCGCAAGCAAAAACTGAGACAATTGCGGCAATCACGAAAAAAGAAGCACAACAAACCACTGCTGCTAAACAAGAAACTGTTACAGCAAAAGCTGCGGCAACAGTTGTTACAGGTGAGGCAGCAAAAACATTTTTTGCAAAAGAGGCAGCAAAAGAAGTTGCAACTAAAGCTCAAGAAGCTACGCTCCAAACACAGACCGCACCACTAACCGTCACAGATGAGCAACGTATTGGATTATCTGGAGTACGCGAAGGCATAGTCATTCCATACATACCAATTGTTTTTCTTGGCGCTGCGTATCTTCCGCCAGTTGATACAAATATGATTTATGCTGGTCAAGCTTCACAATTCCGCGACACAACATCAAATTACCCAGACATACGAGAATTGTTTAGCGAACTGAGAGATTCCATACACCCGAGCGACGTTATTACATTTATACCAGACCGCTCGTAATTGTTTTGCAATAAGGCTTCTTGAATCAATCAGCGATTCTTTTTATTTTCTCTTATCAAAGCAATGAAGATAGAAATTAACATCAGCAGCCACCACAAGTTTTTCCCATAGCTAACCCAAGGTGTTTTACCATGCATCGCTCTTATTTCGGCGGTTAGAACTTCGGGCTTAAATTTTGGCACAATGCTCACTATTTTACCGTGTGGATTAATAATCGCAGTCATGCCAGTATTTGTACTTACCAGTTGATAGCGCCCTGTTTCTAGCGAACGCATTCTTGAAATTTCAAGCTGCTGCATTGCCGCAAAAGACCTGCCAAACCAACTATCTTCGCTGATCGTAACTAATAACAAAGCTTTCGGTAGATAATCTAAAACTAAATATGGGTAGGCAATTTCATAGCAGATAAATGGCGCAACCAATATGTCATCAGCAAATAAATCCGGTTGTGCCTCTGGACCAGACGAAAAACCAGACATAGGAATTATTACAAATTTCCCAATCCAGCCCAAATAAGATTTAAATGGTACAAACTCCCCAAAAGGAACCAAATGTCGTTTCAGGTATGTGCCATGATTTTTACCGAGCGCAAGCATGCCATTAAAATACTGCTTTGTAGCAGCATTATAGACCGGAATGCCACTTAAGATCGTAGCTTGATGCAATTTAGCTTGAAAATCGAGGCCTTTTAGAAACATTTGGATTTCAAAAGAAAATGTTGGGATCGCTGCTTCTGGCCAAACTATGATTTTACTATCCCAGTGTTTACTGGTAGGCAAATAATAATCACGTAATATAGGTAAAATTTGTTTGCTATTCCACTTTTGTTCTAAAGGAATATTTCCCTGTACTAAACTAACTTTAATTGTCTTGGAATCAGCTTTTGTCCAACTAATTTTGGTTAAATATGAGCTGCCAAACCAGATTAAAACGCACATTAATAAAATAAAAATTTCAACAAAAAACTTTTTCCGAAATGCCCATAACGCAACTATTGCGCCAGATAACAAAACACAAACAAAAGAAACCCCATATACACCTAAAATTGGCGCAACCCCACGGAGCGGAGAGCTAATTTGACTATAACCTAAATACAACCAAGGAAAGCCGGTAATCACATATCCGCGCAACCATTCAAACAATACCCAACTTGCAGGAAATGCTAATAAAAATTTTGTTAAGGAATTATTTTTAAAAACTTGAGTAATTAAATAACCATTAATTGCGATATATAGCGCCAAAAACATTACCAACAAGGCTGTAATTAGCAAAGCCAACCAAACTGGCGCCTCACCAAACTGATGAATACTAATAAATATCCAATATACTCCAAGGCCAAAAAAACCAAGACCAAACAACCAACCTCGTGAAAAAGCTTGTCTTGGTGTTGCATTTAGCCACAAAAACATTAAAAGCGCTGGCACCAAAATAGCCAACGGGTAATAGCCAAAGGGCGCAAAAGCAAATGGAAGCGCCAAACCTGCAGCTATTGCGATTAAATACGCCGGTAATGTAATTTTCATAAAAAATAACCCTTCCCGATCTATTTGATTATGTAGTATAAAAGGTTAAAATGTTGCAACATTACAAATTACTTAAGGTATAGCTAATACAACAATAATGCAATAAGGATTGATATATATGCAACCAAATTATTTACCACAACAACTTGAAGCCACAGTACAAAAATATTGGGAAGATAACCATGTTTTTACTGTTACCGAAGATCCAAACAAAGAAAAATTTTATTGCTTGTCGATGCTACCCTATCCAAGCGGCCAAATTCACATGGGTCACGTACGAAATTACGTGATCGGAGATGTCATCGCCCGTTACCAAAGAATGCAAGGCAAAAATGTTTTACAGCCAATGGGCTGGGATGCTTTTGGTTTACCTGCCGAAAACGCCGCACTGCAGCATAAATTAGCACCATCGGCATGGACTTATAAAAATATCGCACAAATGCGTGATACTTTAAAACAACTTGGTTTTGCGATTGATTGGCGACGCGAAGTTACTACATGCAAACCAGAATATTATCGTTGGGAGCAGTGGTTATTTCTAAAGATGTATGAAAAAGGTCTCGTGTATCAGAAAAAATCCATGGTAAATTGGGACCCAATCGATCAAACAGTTTTAGCAAACGAACAAGTAATTGACGGCCATGGTTGGCGTTCTGGCGCTTTAGTTGAGCGTCGAGAAATTGCTCAGTGGTTTTTAAAAATCACTGCGTATGCTGACGAGCTAATCAAAGATTTAGATAAACTAACTGGCTGGCCAGAACAAGTGTGTACGATGCAACGAAATTGGATAGGCAAATCTCAAGGGGTTGAATTAAATTTTAAAGTTGCAGAAAGCCATGAAAGCATTCCAATCTTTACCACCAGGCCCGATACATTATTTGGCGTAACATATTTAGCAATAGCCGCAACGCATCCTATTGCAAAACTAGCCGCAAAAAACAATCCAGAATTAACTGCATTTATTGAAAAATATCAACATTTGAAAGTTGCTGAGGCTGATCTCGCCACATTACCAAAAGCTGGGGTTGATACAGGATTGAAAGCTATTCATCCCTTCACCAATGCAACTATTCCAATTTGGGTAGCAAATTTTGTATTGATGGATTATGGTACTGGCGCAGTAATGTCAGTTCCGGCACATGACGAGCGAGATTTTGAATTTGCAAAAAAATACAACCTACAAATTAAACAGGTAATTAAACCAAAAGATACATGCAAAATAGACTGCAATTCTGCGGCTTTTGTCGAAAAGGGAATTTTGTTTGACTCTGCAGAATTTAGTGGCCTAACTTCTGAAGCTGCATTTTACAAAACCGCAGAAGCTGCAACCAAGCAAAATATTGGTAAACTAAAAACCCAATATCGATTACGCGACTGGGGAATTTCGCGCCAACGTTATTGGGGCGCACCAATTCCAATTATTCATTGTGAAAAGTGCGGTTCAGTTCCTGTGCCTGAGGCTGATTTGCCTGTACTACTTCCAGAAAACGTCGAGCTTAAAGATCCAAAATCCCCCCTGCCACAAATCGCAAGTTTTATGCATGTAACTTGCCCAAAATGTCACGGTGCAGCAAAGCGCGAAACCGATACATTCGATACTTTTATGGAATCTTCATGGTACTTCGTCCGCTATTGCTGTTTTGACCAAAATAATTCCATGGTAGATGCGCGTGTAAATTATTGGCTGCCAGTTGATCAATATATTGGCGGCATTGAACATGCAATACTGCATCTATTATACGCGCGTTTTATTTTTAAAGTTATGCGCGATGAGGGTTTAGTAAAAGATTCTGAGCCATTTACCAACCTTTTAACTCAAGGCATGGTGTTAAAAGATGGCTCTAAGATGTCAAAATCTAAAGGCAACATTGTTACGCCGCAAGAGATGACCGAAAAATATGGCATAGATACTGCAAGATTATTTAGTATTTTTGCTGCGCCACCTGAACAATCATTAGAATGGTCTGATAGCGGCGTTGAAGGCGCGCATCGCTTTTTAAAAAAGCTTTGGAATTATGCTTATTCTAAACGTGAAATAATCTGGAAGATTAATGCTAAGCCACCTGTTGAAATTAAAATAGATGCTGAAAACCAAAAATACCGTTCTGAAATCCATAAAATTCTCAAACAAGCAAATAATGATTATGTGAGATTACAATTTAACACTGTAGCTTCAGCAGCAATGAAATTATTAAATTTATTACAAGATTTGCCGAGCACTTCTAACTCACAACTAGTCTATGAAGGATTAAGCATCTTGCTTAGAATTTTATCTCCAATCACACCACATATTACACATCAACTATGGCAAGAGTTAAAATTCAAATCAGACATTCTATTAAGCAATTGGCCAAGCGTTGATCCTACGGTCTTAGAGCAACAACAAATTAATATGGTTGTGCAGGTTGATGGTAAGTTACGCGCTAAAATTGTCATGGCAGTTGATGTAACGGAAGCAGAAGTAAAACAATTAGCGTTGGCTGATCCTAATGTAATGAAGTTTACTGCGGACGCTGAAATTGCCAAAATTATATTTGTACCAAAAAAATTGATAAATATTGTATTAAAGCACTAATGGGAAAATAGTTTCTATGTCAAAACAAAAAATACTACTCGGGTTGATTTTATGTTTTCTGTTATCAGGTTGTGGATTTACTCTGCGCCCCGTTACTGCAATACCACCGCAATTACAACATGTTTATTTTAGCTCAGATAATCCTTATGGCACATTTGAAGTATTTTTTAAGAAAACCTTGCGCGCATCTGGTGTTACATTTAGTGATTCACAAATAAATAGCTGCGCTTTGCATCTTACATCAAGTTTTAGCTATACCACAACCAGCCCAGCCACAAGCGTTCAGGCTCGAGTTTATGCTTTAACTTACTCTGCTAACATTGTAATTTTAAATAGTCAAAATAAGCTAGTGTTCTCGGCGCAAAACATTACCGTTAATCGCAATATTTCTTTAGCTCCAAATGAGATATTTGAAGTAAGCTTACAAACTGAAAATGCCAAACAAGAAATGCAACGCGAACTTACCACAAAAATTATTAATATTTTAAGTTCAAAAAATGTTGCCGCTTCGCTTGAAAAAACTCCATGAAAATTTCTTTATTACAATTATCACAACATTTAAGCAAACAGCTTGCGTCAATATATTTGATTAGCGGCGATGAAATATTATTAGTAAATGATACGTTAACTGCTATTAAAAATCGTGCGGCTGCAGCAGAATTTTCAACCACTACCACACTGCATGTCGATGCTGGATTTAACTGGCAAGTTTTTGCTGCCGAAGTTAATAATTATTCGATTTTTTCTGAAAAAACCATTATTGAACTACGCTTAAGCGCAAAACCTAACGCTAGTGGACAAAAAATCCTTAATGATTACCTCAAAAACCCAGCAGCTGATAAGTTAGTAATTATTGTTACTGAAAAAATGGACGCGGCTACTTTAAAATCTAATTGGGTTAATGCGATAGACCACGCTGGGGTGATAATTCAAATTTGGCCAATAGATGTACATGCACTTCCAGGTTGGATAATAAGTCGTTTAAAGCAGGCGGAGCTCAAAACTTCTACTGAAGGAGTTAAAATAATTGCGGATTTTACCGCCGGGAATTTATTAGCTGCCGCCCAAGAAATTGAAAAGTTGCGCTTGATTTACGGCCCCGGCGAATTGACTACCACACAAATTCTTAACGCAATTGCCGATAATGCTCGCTTTAATATTTATGAACTTGTAGATGCAGCGTTGCAGGCTAACCCAGAAAAGGTTAGCCATATGTTGGCTAACTTTAATCGCG
Organism: Gammaproteobacteria bacterium; assembly: GCA_023480665.1. Taxonomy (GTDB): domain Bacteria; phylum Pseudomonadota; class Gammaproteobacteria; order UBA9339; family UBA9339; genus JAMCWR01. The sequence goes on along the minus strand of JAMCWR010000001.1, from coordinate 90,419 downwards.
CTGGCTTTGAGCCAATCTTAATTTTATGGGCAATTGCGCGCGAGTTACGCAATTTAATCAGCATTGCTGACACCATTACCCCAAACAATAATTTAGAGCAAGCATTGCAAACAGCAAACGTATGGAGCTCGCGCAAAGCTTTGGTAAAAAAAGCGCTGCAAATTCATACTGCACAAAACCTAAAAATACTGCTAGAATTTGCTGGAAGCATTGATTTAACTATTAAAGGTGCCGCAAGCGGTAACGTTTGGCAAAAACTCGAATTGCTTTGTTTAGCTTTAACTGGAATTAATTTAAAAGGAGAACTTATTTATGACCAGCCATCTTAAAATTTTTTTCGGCTTCCTGTTATGTTTTTTATGTTCTATATCTCTAGCAAATACCACCACCCCTCCAATTATAATTGGCACAATTTATAATTTATCCGGATCACAAAGCCCACTTGATCAAGCGTCGCTAAATGGGGCAAGACTTGCAGTAAAAGAAATCAATGCTGCGGGCGGTTTACTTGGCGGAAGACAGTTAGTGTTAGATGTTGCTGATGGCAAAACCATGCAAAATATTATTACCGCCCAAGCAAAAAGATTGGCTCATGATAAATCTGCAAGCGGAATTATTATTGGCTTAAGCGATACCGATATGGCCGTTGCCGCTATTCCAGAAATTGCAGCTGCCAAAAAACTTTTTGTTACAAGTGGCGCCACATCCCCAAAGCTAACTTCCCTTGGGCCAAACTCAGTAGTTATGATCTGTATCGATGACGCAAATCAAGCCGCAAGAGCCGCCGATTTTGCTTTTGTAAAACTTGGGGCAAAACATGCGTATTTATTCACACAAAGTGATTCTGAGTATACACATTTAGTTAGTCAATTTTTTAAACAACGTTTTTCCGAGCTTGGCGGGGATATTGTAGATACAGTTACTTTCACTTCAAATAAATTAATTGACACTAAAAAACTAGCGGCACTGAAAAAACTCCCAAAACAAGCCGATGTAATTTATCTTGCTGCAGACCCAGATACCGCCCCATTAATTGTTAATCAAATCAGGCAAAACGGCCTCATGCAACCAATTATTGGGGGTGATAGCTTTGATAATGAAATTCTTCTTGCGGCTATAAAAAAAGATATTTCCAATCTTTACTTTACAACGCACGGTTTCATTGATGTGGCTAATCCTGATGCAAAGGTGCAAAAATTTATTGCGGATTACATTGCAACCTACCATGAAGCCCCTACCACAAGCTTCACTGGTTTAGGTTATGATACAATAAAAATTATAGCAAAAGCGATTCAAATTGCAGGAACTACCGACCCACAAAAGGTTCGCGATGCATTACTCAGCATTGAAAATTACCACGGTATTACAGGAGTGATTAGCTACGTAAATAATAACCCGATTCCAAGGAAAACGGTTTCGATTATTAAAATCACAGCTGGTAAAAAAACCAACTGCTAAATTATGCTAGAGCAAGCAATTGGCATTTTTGGTGGCACCTTTGACCCAGTGCATCTTGGGCATTTGCATTTGGCAGCATCTGCTTGGCAAATGGCTAATTTAAAAGAAGTGCGCATGCTAGCATGCGCACAATCTCCTTTGCGCACAGAGCCAATAGCAAGCACAAAACATAGATTGCAGATGTTAAAACTTGCTGTCACTGAACATGCATATTTAATTATCGATGATTCTGAAATAATTCGTGGCGATAAATCATACACGTTTGACACCTTACAAAATCTGCGCGCGACTTTTAAAAATACTCCATTATGTTTAATTATGGGTATTGATGCGTTTTGTAATTTTTATAAGTGGTATAAATGGCAAAATATTTTCGATTTAGCGCATGTAATTGTGGCAAATCGCCCAGCTGCAAACAAACCTCAAGCAACTGAATTAATTTTAGAGATAAAAAAACGCCAAGTTTTCACTGCCAAAAATTTGGAACATGAGCTCGCAGGGAGGATTTTATTCATTGAGATTAATCCGCTACCAATTTCCGCAACCCAAATTCGTTGGTTAATTAAAAATGGGCAATCTGCAAGCAACCTTCTTCCAGATAAAGTCTGGCAATATATCCAAAATAACAATCTTTATAAATAACGCTTAAATTCGAGTAGAAAAAATGAAAAAGATTACGCTTTTAATTACCGATATTCTCGATGCGCATAAAGCCGAAGATATTTTGGTTTTGGATATCAAAAAACAATCTGACTTCGCTGATTTTATGATTATCGCCACCGCCACTTCAACTACGCAGCTAAAAACATTAGCACATAAAATTGCTACTACGCTTGCGGCAAATAAAATAAAGCCAATTGGCATTGAAGGTGATAAAGTTTCTGAATGGATCTTGGTTGATTTTGGTCATATTATTGTGCACATTATGCTGCCAAAAGCCCGAGCTTTTTATGCTTTAGAAAAATTGTGGGCTAAAAAACCAAAACTGACAAAAAAATCTCGAGGGAAATCCAATTAAACTGCATCTGATTTGTGTTGGAAAAAATATGCCGACCTGGGTAGCTGAGGCATTTTGTGAATACAAAAAACGCTTTCCGCGCGAGCTTTCAATTAACTTGTGTGAAATCGAGCTACCAAAACGCAGCTCTGCTTCAGACACGAACCGTATGATACAAAAAGAAAGCCAATTAATACTCGCAAAAATCCCAAAACACAGTCTAATCATTGCGCTGGATGAACATGGCAAAGAATGGGGAAGCGTAGAGCTGGCAAAGAAGCTTGAAACTTGGCAACTGGAATATCAGGATGTTAGTTTCTTAGTTGGCGGCCCAGACGGCTTAGCTAAAGAATGCTTAGCAAAAGCTCAGCATATTTGGTCTCTTTCAAAGCTTACCCTGCCACATCAATTGGTGCGTGTAATATTTATTGAACAAATGTATCGGGCCTGGACTATCCTATGCAAACATCCGTATCATCGAAACTAATTAGGCTAGTAATCGCATTCTATTTGCCTTAATATTTCAGTTTTGGTAGAGTTATTTTAAGCAACATGAGGAAACAAAATGAAAAAAATTTATCTGGCAGCGCTATCTTTAACCGCCACACTTCTTTGTGGCTGTGGCCCTATGTATAACACTGAATACATTTATACTCCACCAAAAAGCGATGTTGGTATTATGTGTGTAAGTAATTGCGCCTCAAACAAAAGCAACTGTCGTCGCGAAGAAGATCTCAGGAATGAAAATTGCGAATATCGTGCCGAACGCGATTACCACTGGTGCTTAAGCCATCAAGGAAAAGATGATAAAGATAAGTGTTTTAAATCTTACTGCTCACCAAATTATTCTAATTGTGATTCAGAATATAACACCTGCTTTCAAGGTTGTGGCGGCGTAGTTACCCCACATCAGGTTTGCGTCGCATTTTGTAATTGAGAAATTTGAGAAACCATTGCCAAAATGTTAAAGCTACACCAGATTAAAAATTCAAAAAAAGAATCTCAGGGCTTTACACGGCGGATAATTTTAGCAAGCGTGGTTATGGGGGTTTTTTGTCTCATCTTATTTGCTCGCTTAGTTTACCTGCAGGTTTATCAAAATCGCTTTTATGCTTCGCTTGCAAAGCACAACCAATTTGAACAAGTACCAATAGAACCAAAGCGCGGATTAATTTATGATCGCAACGGTATTTTACTTGCAGAAAATTTACCTGCTTTTAGTGTTGATATAATTCCAGACTTTACTCCAAATATAAAAAACACCATCGCCACATTAAGTAAGATCATTGATCTTGATCAAAAAACTATCCGTCAATTTTATAGATCATTATCTAGGCATAAAAAATACGAACCAATCCCCATTAAATTTAAATTAACCCAAACAGAGGTTGCAAGTATTTACGTAAATCGCTATCGCCTACCCGGCATTGAGATTAACGCAAATTTAATTCGCCACTATCCACTTGGCCCAACCACTGTTAGCGCACTTGGATATGTTGGTAGAATTAATCTACAAGACTTAAAAACTATTGATCAAACAAATTACGCGGCTAGTAATTTTATTGGCAAAATTGGCATTGAAAAGCATTACGAAAAAGAGCTGCATGGAAAGGTTGGTTATAAAGTTGCCGAAATTGATGCCTCCGGTCACATCGTAAAAACTCTAAATAATATTGCTCCGGTTTCCGGTGATAATTTATATTTAACCATCGACAGCAAAATGCAACAAATTGCAATTGATAGTTTAGGCGAAGAAAATGGCGCTGTAGTTGCAATTGATCCAAATAACGGCCAAGTATTAACTTTAGTCAGCAGTCAACCATTTGACCCAAACTTATTTTCAAATGGTATTGATGTTGATACTTTCGATGACTTACAAAACTCCGATGATAAACCAATGAATAACCGAGCGGTACATAGCAGCTACCCTCCTGGCTCAACTATCAAACCTTTTCTTGCTCTAAAAGCTTTAGATTCAAATACTATCGATAAAAATTACACGATTTTTGATCCTGGATGGTTTCGCCTGCCAAACACCAAGCAAGCTCCCTTTCGGGATTGGGTACATAACGGGCATGGTAGAGTTAATGTTGTTAAAGCAATTATTGAATCTTGCGACACATTTTTTTACACTATCGGCGTTAAACTTGGCATCGCAAAAATTGGCGATGCACTTGAGCGCTTTGGCTTTAATAAAAAAACCGGTATTGACATTGATGAGGAAACTTCTGGCGTAGTTCCGTCCCAACAATGGAAAATGAAGCACATTGGTAAACACTGGTACATCGGTGACACTGTTAATTCCGCGATCGGCCAAGGTTACATGTTAGCAACCCCATTGCAATTGGCCAACGCCGTTGCTGCTATCTCCAAAAAAGGAGAAAGATTTACTCCGCACTTGCTTTTAAAAACAGTTAAATCTAGTGGCCTGGCAATTGAACAGCCGGCAAAACCCTTGCCACCAGTAAAACTAAATAATAAAAATAATTGGGATCTCGTAATAGACGCGATGCGTCGCGTAATTAGTGATCAAAAAGGTACCGCGCGGATGCGTTTTGGAACTAACGTGGAATATGAAGCGGCAGGCAAAACTGGTACTACGCAGCTATACCATCATAAAATTGTTAATGAAAATCCCACCCCAGAAAGTGATAAAAACATACCAAAACGTCTACGTAATCATTCTCTTTTTATCGCTTTTGCCCCAGTCGACGCACCAAAAATCGCAGTTGCCGTCATTGTCGAAAACAATATTACCGCCCCAGCAATCGCCAGAAAAATTATGGATTATTATTTGACTCAAGAATCGGTTAAGTAGGTAAATTGCATCAAGAGTATTTTTTACATTGGTTTAATTATTTTCATCATCTTTATGCATAACTTAATGTTAATTATATAACATATTGATTAATAACATAAAAACTCGCATGATTTGCAACTCATTGATTTTAAAATAAATTTATTTTACATGTTTTCATTTGTATCATTTTGATTTATAATAATAAAATAAAAATCAGCCTGGCCTTAAGGCTTTGTTGAATAATTCATGGTAGGTTGGGTCAAGCGCGTTTTTTGCGCGGACCCAACAAAATAAAAAAATTATTTTTTCAATATGTTGGGTTCGCTCGAGCAAAGCTCGAGCTTAACCCAACCTACATTTTTACATAAATATGTAATTATTCAACAAGGCCTAACATTAAGGTTGCCTTAACAACGATATATTATAATTATAGTGAATATAATTGTTATCAAAATATTGTAGAGGTTGACTAAATTTTATGGCCGGCGAACTCAAGCGTTCATCAACTACAGCTACTGCAGTACTATCTTCTCTTCAAGGTAGCGCAACCAAGCAAGCAAAAGAAAGGCGTCGCCTTGCGAGAAAAAAGCGTAATGATGAAAGAACGGCCCTATCTAGCACAGAGACAACAAACACAGCAGCGCTTGAGGAAAAAACAGCAGAATTTCTTGAGAGACACGCTGTAGCGTCAGAAGAAGCCTCCGCAGGAGCAAGCACAATTCAAGGGGCAGAACCAAACGCAGCAGTGCAAAAAACAGCCGTAACACAACAATCTGTTAAAGTGCAAGAGGAAGAAAAGTCAAACGACTCCTGGGTAGATGAAGCAGCTGATAAAGCAAGCGCTACATCTGATGTACATGACAAGGTTGTTGCCCAATTAATTCCAGCAACCTCCTCCGCTGCTGAACCAATTACCTCAATAATTCTTGGAGCTGCCAGCTTTGTTTTAACTATAGCAAGTCTTCGGCGCAAAGAAATAAAAATAAACAAAGTGCTTACATCACCAGTATTTTGGAGAGATTTCGGGTGTTTTTTACTTAGCGCTGCTGCCTTTGTCACATTCTTCACCCCTGCTGCAGCATTAGTTCCTGCTTTGTCAATTGCAAGCTCCGCTTGGAGCGGATTTATAAATGGTTTTAAATTCATAGGGTCCTACATTACAAAAAGCATTCAAAAATGGTGGGCGGATAAAAATATTGCGGATTTAGAAGAAAAAGTCGAATCAACAAAAGCTGAAATAGCAAAAATAGAAACATCGATTTCTCAACAAAAAACTGCTATCACAAATATACAAGATGCGATTAAACAGGAGAAAAACGAACCTTCACGCAATGAAAAGATTGAGAAACTTAAAGCACTTAAATTAAATTTACGCCAAACACATAGAATACTTACAGCACAAACACTAAACTTGGCTTCATTAGAAAAACAAAAATCAGAGTCTGAAAAATATTCAAAACATTTAGGCGAAAAAATCGAAATCATTAAATCTGAAGCCGTGGAACGTGGTATAGACTTTTTTGGCTCGGGTCTTTTTCTTACTGGCGCAGTGCTTAGTTTAACAGCGCTTGGAGCAGTCGTCGGCATACCGCTTATGATTTGTGCCGGCGTTATACTTCTCCGTCACAAAATTTTTGAGCTTGGGGATTATTTGGCAGATAAAATTTCAGAAGCCGGATCACGGATAAAAGAAAAAGCCTCTAGCCTTTGGTCGCGCTTTACAAACATTTTTTCAAGAAAGCCTGGGCCTAAAAAAACTGCGGAGCCAACAGCAAAAATAAATGCTGCAGCTTCACCGCCTTCTGCAGTTCCTCAAACAGCGGCAACAACAACAGCCACTGTTGCTAAACAATTAGAACCTGCAGGTGGCACAATTGCGACACAACCAGAAAACAAAGCGCCAATTGTAGCGCCACAAACTACACCACCTGCTGCGCCAACACCAAAACCAATACCAACACCTGCACCTAAAGCACAAAAAGATGATGAGGAAGAAGAGCCTCCAACAGAAGAAGGCCCAAGGAGCGCCTAGTACTCTGTCAATTTTAATATGCCTGGTGTAGCACAAGCATGTGCTATATTTCGATCAAACCCAGTTGAATACTATTTATCAGCAATTCTGTTTGTTTGCTGCATTGTAGTTTTGTTTTACAATTTTCTAAATGTCGCTCCACAGTGTGTTGGGAAACGCCAAGTATTATCGCTATTTCTTCCGTTGACTTTCCTTTAGCCAACCAATGCAAACAATGCACTTCCCGTTGTGTTAAATACGCATTGTTATATTTGCTACCCAAAGGATAACGTTTCGCCATGAATCTATCGTGTGATAAAAATGCATCATTAGTATTTTTAGTGTTATTGATGACAAATCTGTCCGCAACTTTGATCTTATAATTTTCTGCCTGCTTAATAATGCAGGCAGCTTTCTCGGTAAAATAATAGGTAAATTTTTTCAAAAAATCTAAATGATTCAAGTAATATAAATCGCTATTATTTTCCTTTTTCATAGATGTAAACTGAAAAACTTCCATAAATGAAGCATGTGCTTTATACAGATTTACAATTTTGCCAAAATTATATTTTTCTCTAACTTTATGCACAGCTGAGCCATAATCTTTAGCGGTAATCGATTCTTCAAAACCATCAGGACGATTAAACAAATTTGGGTAATTTACTTGCTTGTGACCTTGTAACGTAACTAAAAAAAATTCGAGCACTTCTGGCATATCATCAATATCAAGAGTAGTGCCATCATTATATATACGTTGATACCCCATATGTTCAAAACCAAGAATTTGCAAAGGTTGGATGATAGGTGCGATTTCCCTGCAGAGATCAAATAGCAGATGATTTTTTTGAATTTCCATAAAGTCAACCCCGCATATTCTACAGCATAAAACTATGATCTAATTCAAAAAATGGGTATTTTTCCCTATATATAGCTGTACGAAATAAATATATCATTTGTAAATTATAACATGTACGAAAAACTAAGTTAAGGCGCTGACGAAAAATTTGCGCCTTAGAGAAAAAAGAAAACGTGAATTTTGTAGCGGGAATTAGAAAACTTTATGCTTGGGTAGCGTTTTGGATTGAAGACATATAGCCTTAGTGTCTCGTCGAAAATTACAGAGCTATTCTTGCAAAACAAACGAGAGGTAAATATGTGGACTTACATTGCACAGCTATATGCTATCGAACAAGGAACGGAATTTGCAGCAGATGTAGTTGCCTATGTTCTATATCAGTCTAATCTTATTAGCGAGCAAAGTTATGAAAGATACAAAATATTAAAAAAAGATTTTCATAACCTTCCTGTAATAAAACAACTAAACGATTATTCATATGTGGCCGAACTAATTGGTGCCGTAGGATTATTTAGTGAAGCTTATAAAAAAGCCCCACAAATAATGTCTTGGTTTGAAGAAGTCATCAAAGACCCTGGGCAAGCTTTTACGAGAATCTCATCATCAATAAATTAAAGCAAATTCTACAAAATAAATTAATACGGGGAAAAATATGAGCTATTCATCAAAAAATAGACAAGCGAGTTTATCAGATAAAATACTAGAAAGAAGTTTACCAATACTGTCAAAATCACTGCAACACGACTATGCACAAATTATAAATGAGTTTAAAAGAATTATTACAGCAAAAGAAGAACCGTCTGGCTTTTATTTATCACCAACCCAATATCTTAAAAATAAACGTTTACTGACCTTTGATTCTGTGCCACTACCTAACAACGACACTATTTCTCTTATTGATGATGAACAGGCAAGGTCATTTGTCAAACGAGCTCGTAGTTTATACCAATCAAACAATGTATTAAATCTCCCTGAATTAGCATTTTGGAGTACACACATTTTTGTTCACCATCGAGTAGTCGCTGGCGTTAAATATGTTGTACTTGTTCATGCAAGTTCTCCTGCTGCAGTAAATGGTATAGGATGTGATAACATTACCAAAGAAGAAGCTATAAATTTTGGGCCATTAATTTCACCTTCCGCAAGAAATAAATTGCAGCATTATTTAGATGCATTAGATGAGCAAGAGCATTCACCCCAAGCTACGCTTTTTTTCAAACCATAATTTTATGAAAAGTTTAACTTATATAGTTACAGATCAATGCAATGCCAGATGTAAATTTTGCGCTCCAAACTGCGGATCGTCACTACGTGGTCATTTAACTGCCGAGAATATGCAATATATCTTTAATAAGTTGCGACAAAAAAATAAAATTCCTCTTGTAGTTTTTACTGGTGGGGAGCCTTTGCTTTTTATTAATGATATTTGCGCTGTTATGAAAACAATTAAAAGCTGTGATAAGAATACGAAGATCCGTATTGTTACCAACATCTCTTGGGCAAAATCATTACAAGCAGCAGAACAAACATTAAAGAGACTTAAAAATAGTGGTATTACGGAAATAAACTATTCTGTTGATGATTTTCATCAAAAATTTATTCCCTATGATAACATTAAATTTGCTGTTAAAGCTGCAGAAAAACTAAGAGTACCTGTTTTATTAGCACATAAAACATATCCAAATTCCCTAGCAAACAAAACTTTTTATGAAAAATTATTAGGCAGAGAAATACCCTTAATAAATAATCTTACTACTATCGACGAATTTGAAAAAACATTATTAGCAATATCGATAAGCTATACTATTCCGATAGGTCGCGGAGCTGATAAAATAAACCCATTAAAATGGATTCCAACAGAATATTACGCAAACTCACAATACTCAGAACAATCTTATAAAGAACCATGCTCGGAAATACTGAGTTCGTATAATATTAGCCCATCGGGAAATTTAACGGTTTGTTGCGGCCTTGTCGATAGAAAGCTGCCAATTTTCTATACTCAAAATGTCTTAAAAAAAGATATTATGCAAGTTATGGAAAAAAGCAACCAATCTGTATTATATAATTGGTTGGCGCTAGAGGGTCCATGGGCAATTAAAGAATATATTAAAGCTCAGGATCCATCTATATCTTTTGCCGAAAAATATGTTCAAGGTTGCCAAATTTGTCAGGAGTTATTTTCAAACCCAAGAGTTTTAAAAATAATCTATAAAAATCTCGATAGCATAAGCAAACACTTATCTATTTTAAGATGTGCTTTTGAGGCTCAAAGATACATCTTTTCTCAAATAGCCAAATAGCTGCCCGAACGATGTCAGCTCTTTGATTTTTTACTAAACCCGAGCGCTTTTAAACGTTCCTCAAGCGGAGGATGCGTGGAAAACATTGTTGCGGTTGCCTGTGCCAGAGAAATTCCAGCTTGGGTCGGATCAAAAATATAAGAAGCTAAGCGAATATTTTCATGAGGTGTGCTGTTATATTCTGCAGCATATTTTTCTTGATGATCACTATGATCTCCGCTAATTTTTAATAACGCATTTGCAAGCGGTGTGTTATCACGCGTTAATTCAACTGCGCCAGCATCTGCCATATATTCACGAGTGCGTGATAAATAAAACAATAAGATCATAGTAACAAGCGGTAAAAGAAAGCGCAGCAACACAATAATGATATATAAATTATTATTATCGCGCTTGCCACCGCCGCTACGCCTCCCACCATAAAGACTCGAATAAAATAACATATCAATCACAATCAACATAAGGTTACTTAGCACTGTTGCAACCAAAGTTAATTTAATATCATGATGTCGAATATGGCTTAATTCATGCGCCATTACTGCTTGAAGTTCGCTGCGATTTAGTTTTGCCAGTAGCCCGCGTGTAATCGCAACCAGCGCTGATTTTTCACTGTAACCACTTGCAAAAGCATTCATGTAGTCGGCTTCAATTAAAAAAACCTTTGGCGTAAATTTTAAACCAGCAGCAAGTCGCAATTCTTCGATTACATTTACTAATTGTTGCTCAGAAAGATTTTTTGCAGTTTCTTTGGTAATTTCGCGATATTCAGTACCAAGCATAACGATTTTATCATACAGAGAAAATGTGATGTAAATAGAAAGTAACGCCACTGCCCCTAAAATCAAGGTTGCAACTGGCGTTACTTTAAAGGTAACTAAATCAATTAGAGCTTGACTGATCGGCACCGTATCAAGCTTAGCGTTAAAATATAAATCTACGATAAGCCCAACAAAAACATAAATTGCCACAAACGTAATAATTACAACATTTGTGCGACGATCATTAATACGTAACTGCCTGCGCCAATCTGCGGCTTCAGCTTGGTAATTTGCTATTTCACTCATTTACATTTTAACTGAATATTGTTCTTGTTTTGTGCGCTCTGCATCAGAAATCCCCCAATAAGAAAAATCTTTTAAGAGTTTTCCTGGAAACACACCAACCAACATTGATTGAAAAAGCTGCTTTTGCGTTGCATTATATTTTTCAACGCTATCATTGTAGCTTTGTTTTGAAAAAGTTAATTTATTTTCAGTGTTTACAATTTCTTCTTGTAACTGCAAAGCATTTTTATCTGCTTTAAGATCTGGATAATTTTCAAAAACTAAATTAATTCCAGCGCTAATTTTAGAAATTGCATCTTCTGCAGCAATACGATCTTTTTCCGAACCACTTGCCGCTGCCTTTTGCGCTTGCGTTCTAAGTGCTACAACCTCTTTTAAAGTAGTTTTTTCATAATCCATATACTTTTTAACTACCTCAATTAGAGATTCATAAACTTTAAATCTGCGATCAAGTTGCACATCAATTTGCTTTTTATTGTTATTTACCTCTTCAATCAGACGAATCAAATTGTTGTATGCAAATACTATCCAAGCAAAAAGCGCAATGATCAAAATAATAATAACCGTTAACATAAATCCTCTCCTTTTAGTTATCTTTGCCTGGCAAAGTATAACGCAAAACGACAAAACTCAATAGCCAAATATTGCAATACATTGATTTTTTTAGTACTTTTATTAAAACAACTCTTCAAATACAGTAACAAAAAAAACAATTTTGATTTAAACTAGCTAATGCAATAAATTTATGTTATTTATACGCCGAAAATTTTTACCGGGAGATAAAAATGTTTGGACTGATCCCTAAAGAAGAAAAGTTTTTTGTATTATTTCAACAAATAACTAAATATATCGTTGAAGCGGCAGGGCTGCTTAAAGAAATGCTCGACGATTTTTCCAACCCCGAAGTCATTCAGCAAAAAATTAAGGAAATTGAACATCGGGGCGATTCTAAAACCCACGAAATTATTAGCAAACTAAACGTAAGTTTTATTACGCCATTTGATCCGGAAGATATTTACGCTTTAGCTTCGGCGCTTGACACTATTCTTGATGTTATTGACTCATCTGCGCAGCACCTGGTGATTTACCACATCGACAAAATCACTCCGGAAGCTAAAGAACTTGGTTTTATCATTCTAAAATCTTGTCAAGCAGTTGATAAAGCAGTATCGATGCTTGGTAGTAAATTAGAGCATATCTCGCAATATTGTGTCGATGTAAATTCTTTTGAAAATGAAGCAGATCGCGTCAGAGCTGATGCAATTAGTCGCCTGTTTGATGAAGAAAAAGATCCAATTAGCTTAATCAAATGGAAAGAACTTTACGAAAATTTAGAATTTATAACTGATAAATGCGAAGATGCAGCAAACATTTTGGAAAGTGTGGTAGTAAAAAATGCCTGATGCAGGATTAATGATATTAATTTGTGTAATTATTGTAGCGCTCACATTTGATTTCATAAATGGCTTTAATGATACAGCAAATGCCATCGCTACATGTGTATCAACACGCGCATTAACTATTCGTACAGCAATTATCATGGCTGCATCTCTTAACCTAGTTGGCGCATTAATTTCTACCAAAGTTGCCGCAACAATTGGCACTGGAATTATCGACCCAGAAAGCGTTTCACAGCTGGTAATTCTTGCGGGAATTTGCGCGGCAATTATTTGGGGTTTGACCACCTGGTATTTTGCCCTGCCTTCCTCTTCATCGCATGCCTTGATAGGTGGATTAATTGGCGCAGTTGTAGCACAAGCCGGCTTTAAAAAACTGCAGTGGCTTGGTATTAAAAAAATTATTTTAGCGTTAGTCATTTCACCAATTGCTGCAGCAGTCGTTGGTTTTTTATTCATGTTGATACTGCTCTGGATTTGCCGCAATCAACTACCATATTCGGTTAACAAAAATTTTCGTCGACTGCAAATTTTTTCTGCAGCGATTATGGCTTTTTCTCATGGCACAGCAGATGCCCAAAAATCCATGGGCATAATTACTATGGCTCTCGTAAGCTATGGCGCTTTAAATTCTTTTACAGTGCCACACACTGTTATGATTGCCTGCGCATTAGCGATGGCGTTTGGTACAGCTATCGGTGGTTGGCGCATTATTAAAACCGTGGGCAAAGATATTGTAAAACTCCAACCAATCCATGGTTTTTGCGTACAAACCGCTTCTGCAGCAGTTATTCTTGGCGCCTCCGCATTTGGTCTGCCAACTAGTACTTCACATGTTATTACCTCGTCAATTTTTGGGGTCGGAGTATCAAAAAGAATGTCAGCGGTTAACTGGAAAATTGCGCACAGCATTGTTTGGGCTTGGGTACTAACCATCCCAGCATCAGGCGTAGTCGCTTTTATTCTATATGCCGTACTTCACGCGTTTTCTCAATTTTTTAAATAATTCTATTTTATTGATATAAAATACTGGTGCATTTTAAGTTATTGATTAATAACAAAAAAACATGCATCATTTGTAACTCCTTGATTTTAAAAGCAAATTTTTTTACATGTTTTTATAGCTATCACTTTGATTAATAACGAAAAATAAAAAACGCCATTGAATCCGGCGTTGTTGAATAATTCACTTTAAAACGCTAGCTCTATCATTAATCCTAAAGTTAGGATTTGATTTTATCTGTCTAGTTTGTTTTAAGTTACTGCATAACTTTTTGCTTCTCCGAACTCTCCTATACGATTTAAGATTTCACATTTTAATAAGCCCTCAATCTTCTGGTTCTCAAACTTATGTGCAGCTAATCTGTCACCAAAAGTTGTTTTTAATCTAAAAAACATGTTTTCGACCAAACTTCTTACATGGTAGTGTGTTTTTTCTTTCCATTTGTCTATGCCGTTATGGTAAGCATAACTAACATTTTTATTACGTTCTGCTATGGGTGGTGAATTTAGTCCTTTTATACACTGTATCTTTGAACCTTTGCGAGGAGGCGTTATCAGCTTCGCTTTTTTTGCTTGAGCTGCTTCGTAACAACCTCTGGTATCATATGCACCGTCACCGATGGCTTTTTCAATCTTACCTTTTGCTTGGCTGAGTAATCTTGGAAATACTAAACAATCACATTCATCACGTTTGGTTATTTCAGCAACATCGATTCTTTTTCTAGTCGCAGTTACCCCAACCCCGATGTGGATCTTGGTCCAGGTACGTCTTTTCGAATAGCCATGTTGGCGAACTTTCCATTCACCTTCACCAAATATCTTTAATCCGCTTGAGTCAAACAACATATAAATCTTACGAATTTTTTTATATTTTTTTACTAATTCTATTTCAATGTTTTTTTGTCTTTTACAAAGAGTTGAATAATCGGGGACTCTTATTTTTAATCTTAATATCCTTAATAGATCAGCTAGAAAGCCTTGTGTTTGACGGAAAGGTAATCTATATAAAAATTTTAAAGTTAATGCAGATTTAATCGCTACATTACTATATTTAGTCGGTCGGCCAGCCTTTGGCTTTGCTGTTTTATTTGGTTTTATATACCAATGCTTAAGTATTTCTGGATTAATCCAAATTTCAACACTTCCACGTTTTTCAAGTGCTGTGTTATAATCCTTCCAGTTGCTGAGGTGATATTTCTTTTTTGTCATATTCAGTCCCTTATAGCTAAGTAACTGAATTATATCATAAAGATGTCACCTCGGTAACTTTGAATTATTCAACAAAGCCCCCGCGCAAAAAGCGCGCTTAACTAGAACCTACAATCAATTACCCAGCAAAATCTTTTCAATATGAGTCTAAAATATGGCGCGGCCAAAGCGGCTAAGGATGGGATGGTGTTCTTTGCGAGCCGGAGAGTCACTTGAGCATCGGGACCTCGTGGCTATTAAGTTCGGATTGGCTATTTATTAATTAGTGTAGTTTATTAAAGACATTCTCCCATACTGACTCCGATATTGACGCAGTGAGAAAAAGAATACCGTCCCAGCCTTAAGCAAGCTTTGGCAAAAGAAAATCCCTAATCAACAGAAAGCCTCTAATCAAAAAAAATCTCTAATAAATAAATTGCGAAATAATGCAGAATAAATTTGTTTTGTGTTCCGTCAGATTGGTTTCGAGCAATTGCAACAGACCCATTATTTATTGTTGTTGTTATTTTAAAATGAGTAACAGTCTTATCTCGGGCACGCCATGTTTTTCAAAAAACAGCATTGATATTTAAAAGTTTTTTTCTAACTATCCGGGTCTGACACCGACATTACTTGAATTCTTGACATTAGTCCCCAAATCGTTAGCATTAGCACTCTGTTATTGAGAGTGCTAAATAGGTATCTAATAAATAGATTAGATGTAGATGGGCATATAAATTTTTAATTAATTTCAACAATCAAAATTAAACGGAGAAAGCTACATGGCAAAAATTCGTCCCTTACACGATCGAGTCGTCATCGAACGTCTTGACGAGGAACGCACCACTTCAGGCGGCATTGTTATTCCAGACTCTGCAGCCGAAAAACCAAGCCGCGGTATTATTATCGCAATTGGTGTCGGAAAAATACTTGAAAATGGCACTGTTCGCCCACTAGATGTAAAAGTTGGCAACAAAGTATTATTCGGTAAATATTCTGGCAACGAAGTCAAAATCGATAATAAAGAATACGTCATCATGCGTGAAGATGACATCATGGGTATCATTGAGTAATTGTAATTGGAGGAATAGAAAAAATGTCTGCTAAAGAATTAAGATTTTCTGATGATGCACGTCAACTGATGTTAAGAGGTGTCGATGCATTAACTGACGCTGTTGCAGTTACACTTGGCCCAAAAGGGCGCAATGTGGTAATTGACAAATCTTTTGGTGCTCCAACCATCACTAAAGATGGTGTTTCAGTAGCAAAAGAGGTTGAGCTTAAAGATAAATTTATGAATATGGGCGCACAAATGCTTAAAGAAGTTGCGTCTAAAACTTCAGATGTTGCAGGTGATGGTACAACAACCGCTACAGTTTTAGCCCGAAGCATGGTGGTCGAAGGCATTAAAGCCGTTGCCGCTGGCATGAACCCAATGGATCTAAAACGCGGTATTGACACTGCAGTTAAAGTCATTGTTGATCAATTGGCAAAACTTTCCAAACCATGTTCAGATGAAAAATCTATTGCTCAGGTTGGTACAATCTCTGCAAATTCTGACGAAGCAATTGGCAGCATCATTGCCAAAGCAATGTCCAAAGTTGGTAAAGAAGGTGTTATCACTGTCGAAGATGGCTCAGGTCTTGATAATGAACTTGATATCGTCGAAGGTATGCAATTTGATCGTGGTTATCTATCACCGTACTTCATCAACAATCAACAAAGCATGAGCGCCGAATTAGAAGCGCCATATATTTTGATTGTCGACAAGAAGATCAGCAATATTCGCGAAATGTTGCCAGTCTTAGAAAGTGTTGCAAAATCCGGCAAACCATTATTCATTATTGCTGAAGATGTTGAAGGTGAGGCACTCGCCACATTAGTTGTAAACAACATTCGTGGCATCGTCAAAGTTTGCGCAGTGAAAGCACCGGGCTTTGGTGATCGTCGCAAAGCGATGTTACAAGATATTGCAGTATTAACTGGC
Source organism: Gammaproteobacteria bacterium (assembly GCA_023480665.1). GTDB lineage: Bacteria > Pseudomonadota > Gammaproteobacteria > UBA9339 > UBA9339 > JAMCWR01. The sequence continues at coordinate 73,356 of JAMCWR010000001.1, read as the reverse complement.
GCAAAAGTAATTGCCGAAGAAGTTGGTTTAAATTTAGAAGGCACAACTTTGCAAGACTTAGGACATGCTAAACGCGTCGTTGTTACCAAAGACAATTCCACCATCATTGATGGCGCTGGCGAATCAAAAGAAATCAAAGGCCGGATTGAACAAATCCGCCGTGAAATCGAAGCCGCAACTTCAGACTACGATCGCGAAAAATTACAAGAACGTTTAGCCAAATTAGCTGGTGGCGTTGCCGTAATTAAAGTCGGCGCAGCAACTGAAATTGAAATGAAAGAGAAAAAAGCTCGCGTTGAAGATGCGTTGCACGCAACTCGCGCAGCTGTCGAAGAAGGTGTGGTCCCAGGCGGCGGCGTTGCATTAATTCGTTGCCTACAAGCGATCAAAACCCTCAAAGGCACAAATCATGATCAAGAGGCCGGAATAAATATTCTGCGTCGTGCACTTGAAATGCCATTGCGTCAAATTGTTTCCAATGCTGGCGAAGAGCCATCTGTAGTATTAAACAAGATTGCAGAAGGCAAAGGCAATTTTGGTTATAACGCTTTCTCTGGCGAGTTTGGCGATATGATCGAAATGGGTATCCTAAATTCTGCGCCTGATCCAACTAAGGTTACACGTACTGCATTGCAAAATGCTTCCTCAATTGCAGCTTTAATGATCACCACAGAATGCATGATTGCCGAGCTTCCAAAGAAAGAGGAAACCTGCAGTCATGGCGGCCATGGTGGTATGGGCGGCATGGGTGGTATGGGCGGCATGGGCGACATGATGTAATGTAATAAATCATTATCATTAGCCGGTTTTTTTAAAAAAGGCGGGGGTTTTAAAAGACCTTCGCCTTTTTTGTTTTTATGCATTTGATTAACAAAATATTAAGCACACGTTTTTAATGCAGATTGTTGTGGATTTTTTTGAAAAACAATTTAATAATCGTCGCGAAAATTTTTTAAATTATTTTACAAACAATAAACCTAAATTCCGCAGTTGAAATCACAGCAAGAGCGTTTAGGATAAAACAGAGGTTAAATAAATGGCAACAGTTGCAGCGGCAGTCGACGCAAAACAAGAATATAAAATAATTATGGTGCTCGGTTTTAAAGATTCGTCCAATTTTGTTGATACAGATATAATCTATTCACCCCAATATGAAATTCAGTCATGTGAAGTATTTGAAATTAACCTGCTTAATACAGAAAATCGCGCTAAAATCCACAATACAATAACCATTGATTTCTATTATTGTGAAAAAAATTCTGCGCCTGATGAAAAACAATCTGAATCTTATAGCAATAGGCCGAGAAACTACAGGGGACATTTACAAATAAAACGTGGAAGCATAATTTCTCTTGAAGATACCAGTACTGGTAAAATGAATAAAATAGACGATCAACACAAACACAAAGTAGCTTCTTCACAATTTCATTTTCCTAAAATCTTTAAAACAGCAGAGATAATTTTTGCTGCAGCAGAAGATCACAGGCAAACTCTATTAAAAGTAAATCCAC
>JAMCWR010000001.1:0-71835 GCA_023480665.1 Gammaproteobacteria bacterium | reverse complement strand
TTTATATTCTTGTTTTGCGTACCTCATTACTAAGACCACGCGCCAGAACAAGAAGCGATGTTGGCGCCGATACCACCATTCACACCCTTACCTATCCGACTTTCAATTATTCGCTGTTACCAGCATCTGACAGTTCGGCTGCACTTGTTGCTTCCGGCACTAATCCATCAATAAATAGCGCTGATGCAAAAGCAGGTACAGATACGAATTCTGGCTGTCACTGGTGCAGATGCATGTAATATAATGGATTGTTTTAGTGGCGGCGTGTGCTTTAAACGCTTACGGCGTTTTTGAGACCATGGATGGCTCTTTACCCGGGGTTGCAACCGAACAAAAAACGTTCGGTTTTACCCCAGGCTATATTTGGGTGAAGAATTTTATTTATGGCAATCATTATTAATTATTAATTGCTTTTAGAACTACCCGCGCTTCTTTCCCCCTTCTGATTTGCCTTTATGCTTGTCTAGTTGCCTAACTAATTTATCGACCAAAAGATCAATGGTTTTGTACATATCTTCGGATTGGGCGCTGGCATAAATTTCGGTGCCAGGCAGATGGATTTTTCCTTCAGCGATTTGTGAGAGTTTATCAACATTGCAGTACACATGAATACTAGTGATGCGATCGGCGTGCTTTTGAATCCGCACAAACTTGCTATTTACAAAATCTCGTAGGATTGGAGTAATTTCAATATTACGCCCACTAAATTGGATTGGTACCATGTTTTGACTCCTAATTTAATTAATACATTGTTATCATAAATAAAATTCTTCACCCAAATAAACTTTACGTACCTGCTGATTTTTCAAGATCTCAGCCGGCTCACCTGCTGCAATAATCTCTCCATTATTAACAATATAGGCATGATGACAAATATCAAGGGTTTCCCTAACATTGTGATCAGTAATGAGCACGCCAATTCTGCGTTCTTGCAATTGGTAAATGATTTTTTTGATATCAATAATCGAGATTGGATCGATGCCAGCAAATGGTTCATCGAGCAAAATAAACTTTGGCTCAAGCGCAAGTGCGCGTGCAATTTCAACGCGACGCCGCTCACCACCCGATAAACTAATGCCAATGTTGTCGCGCAAATGATCGATGTGAAATTCACTCAACAAGTTCTCTAAATGTTCACCACGCTCGGCGTCAGTTAATTCTTTGCGTAATTCGAGGATTCCTAAAATATTATCAGCGACTGATAATTTACGAAAGATCGATGGCTCTTGCGGTAAATAGCCAATACCCAAACGCGCCCGCTCATGCATGGGTAAGTCAGTAATATCACTATCATTTAAAATAATTTTACCCTTATTTACCCGAACCAAACCAAGTACCATATAAAAACAGGTGGTTTTACCGGCACCATTTGGCCCGAGCAAACCAACAATTTGAGATTCATTCACGTTAAATGAAACATCTTTCACCACAACACGTTTTTTATATTTTTTAAATAAATTTTGCGCTTGTAAAATATTCATCTTATTTTGCATTATCCGGATAAATTACTATTTTTGTATGAGCTGTTTCTGATGGCGTAGAAAAGATAGTCTTATGCAATAAATTATATTCGATATATGGCCCAGAAAACTGATTTTGCCCGTCAGTGATTTCGCCGTCCCCTTCCAAGATCATTAATTTTTTTTCCTGATTTATTGTAATGCTATTTGCTTTTGCATCTGCTATTTTAGCTTTTGCATTCTTTGTGTCTTTTGTGTCTAGCGTAGTAACGTAATGTGCACGCTTACCAACTGCAACTATTTTCGCAATTTTACCATTTTGTTTATGCACTGTAACTTCTGGTGCATCTAGTTTGGTAGTGCCTTGCGCGTATTTTACCTCTCCAGAATACACACAAATATCATCGGCAGCCGCGCGCTTGCAAATCGCACTATTAGCACGAAAAAAAGCGCTTTTGTTTTGGTCGCTTGAAAGCGCAAAAGCATTTGCCCCTACAAAAAACCCCAAACACAAAATCAACATCAACCAAGTTTTTAAGAAAAATTTTTGCATAAGATAAATTGTAATTATGAAATATTCCCCTGCAAACGCTTCATCATTTCCGCCATTTTTGGGCCCTTAAAACGCTGCATCATTTTTTGTACCTGCATAAATTGTTTAAGCAGGCGATTAATATCTTGAACTTCTGTGCCTGAGCCACGCGCAATTCGCTGCTTATGCGATCCTTTAATTAATGCTGGAAAATGCCGCTCGCGCGGTGTCATTGAGTTAATGATTGCCTCCATCTTGACAAAATTTTGATCATTAATCATCTTCCCGGCTTGGCCCAAATTCCCAATGCCTGGTAGTTTTGAAACAAGCCCAGCAACTCCACCCATATTTCGCATTTGTTGCAATTGATCACGAAAATCTTCCAGATCAAAACCCTTACCCTTTTGAAATTTATCAGCCAATTTCTTGGCCTTTTTCTCATCAATTTTGCGCTTTACATCCTCGACCAAAGTTAAAATGTCGCCTTTACCTAAAATACGCGAAGCAATTCGGTCTGGATAAAAAGGCTCGAGCGCATCGATTTTTTCACCAACGCCAATAAATTTAATTGGTTTCCCGGTAACAACACGCATCGATAATGCGGCGCCACCGCGCGCATCACCATCAGCTTTGGTAAGGATAATCCCAGTAAGCGGCAAACCTTGCGCAAATGCTTTGGCGGCATTTACTGCATCTTGGCCCATCATGCTATCTACTACCAACAAAGTTTCAATCGGGTTTATTGCGTTATGGATTTCTTTTGCTTCAAGCATCATTTGCTGATCAATATGCAATCTACCAGCAGTATCAATAATCACCACATCATTAAATTGCAGCTTTGCCTTCGCAATTGCGGCTTTTGCAATATCAACTGGATTTTGCTCGGGAGTGCTTGGGAAATAATTCACCGCCACTTGCTCAGCCAAAGTTTCTAATTGCTTAATTGCAGCAGGGCGGTAAACGTCGGCGCTTGCGACCATCACTGATTTTTTTTCGGTTTCTTTTAGCCAGCGCGCTAATTTTGCAATCGTGGTAGTTTTCCCTGAGCCTTGCAGACCAACCACTAAAATTATTGCTGGTGGCTCAACTCTTAAATTCAAAACCTGATTGCTTTCGCCGAGCACCTTAATCAGCTCGTCATTCACCACTTGAATAAACGCATCGCCCGGACGCAAACTGCCAATAACCTCTTTGCCAATCGCCTTCGCTTGGATATCATCAATAAAAACTTTTATAACTGGTAAAGCTACATCAGCTTCAAGCAAAGCCGTGCGAACTTCACGCAACGATTCTTTAATGTTTGCTTCGGTTAGGCGACCACGGCCAGTTAAATTCTTAACTGTGGCGACAAAGCGTTCAGATAAATTATTAAACATATCAATTCAATTCCAAAGTTTTTTTAATTTTGTTAATTGATCATTATATCGTGAATTTGAAAATAATCATTTATTGATTACTTCGGTAAAAAAACGGTATTTCATCAAGCCTATTCTTAAAGGATAATCGTCGTTAAATAAAATCGTTACAATCAAAAAATATGTCAAAAAATCAATGGGCTTTTTCAATTTTTGAGTTACTCGTTGGCATGAGTATCACTGCCACACTGCTTTTAATTACGTTCGCTTCTTTGCATAATTTTATTGCAAAAAACAACACGTTAAGACAAATTAATAAAATTGTAGCGGTGATGCAACTTGCAAAAATGGAGGCAATTAGGCGCGGTGAGCCTATTACATTTTGTAAAAGTAGTGACCAAAAAAAATGCGGCGGAAATTGGTGCGATGGCCAAATTGTTACTGCAAAAGATGGCACAATAATTCGAAATCTCGAGGCTTTGCCGCCGGGAGATAAATTAACCTGGAAAAGTAGTTTTTCAAAAAATGATGCATTGGTTTTTTTGCCATCAGGCGCCACAAATGGCCAACAAGGCAGCTTTTTTTATTGCACCGTTAACGCCCCAAACGAAAATTTAGCCATAATTATTGAACATGATGGCCGAATCCGCATCTCTAATAAAACCGCCACCGGAAAAAAAATTGTTTGTGATTAAAATTTCAAGAATTTCTATGTTTTTGATGGTGATAATACTACACCTGCGCTAACCGAAGGAGACTGTTGCTGTAACTGCCTATTTGACTCATCCCAGCGGGCAACGATCGTAGTAATTATACGCGCCAAAGAACCATTTGAATTTGATAATCTTATATTATATAACCTTTCCATTAGCTCACTCATCTTCGTAAGGGCGCCGCGACAATAATCATCAATAATTCTTTGTACTTCATCCACATGATGTCTATTCCAGCTTAAAGTAAAAAAGCGCCCACAACCGCCGCTTTTAGTGTAATCTGTTAACAAATCAATCGCGCATCCTAATATAATATCATTGCTTCTTTCTGCGCTTAAACCTTCCTTGACTTCAACTGCTGAGGCAGCAGCCACTGCAGAAGAAGATGCCATATCAACAGCGGCTGAAGAGTTAGAGGCTGGGACAGCTGCCATTTTTGCTACAGCAGAGCCTAACTCCAAAGCTCTTCTAACCTGGGTTTTGGCTTGCATTGATTTTAATGATTCCACCCATTTTTCTTTATAGGGCTGATACGGCGGTGATGAGAAGTCTGCTTTGACTCGTAAACGAAAAAGCCCTTCCAACCGTTTTTGCTCTCTTTCAAGCGCTATTTCTTCTTTTGCGATATGTATCATGGTGCGATAAAGTTTTTGCATCTCGTAGGGACAAAAACTCTGAAAATCACTGATCAGGCTAATATCAATTTCTTTTGCATCTTGCATTTTTTTGAGACGGGGCCATATTGATTTCATCAGAGGAAGATCGCGATCTAACAAGCCGCTAAAATTGTCGCTTAATTCTTTTGCCTCCGCATCACACATAATAATAATTCTCTGAACGTTTGCACGCATGGATTCAAGTTTTTCACTGGATAACCCTTCAACCTCAATTTCAGAAATACTTTTAGCAATTGCCTCCACATCAAAAACTGGCAACAAATTAACATCAGATATTCTAATTAAACCCCAAAGCGATGGGTTGGCATTTATCGCAGCTTTAATATTGGCTTGGCTCGGCGGTCTTGGCGCTATGCCATTAACTAGAAAAAATGTTTTATATTCGGCATATTCCTTTTTCTCGCAATCTTCCTTGCGGTCATAATCATAACTAGCTTTATATTCTGGCGGAAGTTTAGGCGCAATAAATACCCCATATCTTCCTGCTTCTTCATGCTTACTCTCAATTCTTTTTGCTTCTTTTGATTCTTTTTTTTCTTCCCAAGATTGAGCATTATCTGCAGACTTTACTTTTATATAAGTATCATAAATAACTTTAAGCCTACCAAGAACGTATGTGCTTGCCTGCGCCAAATATTGTCTTTGCCGTTCTATTCTCATGCCAGAAATAGCAATTGGATCAATAAGAATTCCATAAGCTCGAAGATTATCCGGTATGATAAGAGCTTTATCAAAAAAATTTGGCTCGTTAGTGTAAGGATTAACATTAATGTAACGTTGATTCCTATCAATGTCGTAATAATATTCTTGGTCTAATAAAACCCCATGGTGTTTTATTTCGAACCTATAGTTATATCCTGAGAAATTTTTCCCCTCCAATTCTTCCCATTTTTGAGAGTCTGAATTATATTTATATAACGAATCACCATTTATTTTCCATTTCTGAGGAATTGTATAAAGACGATATGAAAATGGTGTTAATACACCGAAACCCCTATCCCCAAGCTCCTGTTCATCTATGCGTGGCGTAACATAGCTTAATTCAACACCTGCATTTTGTAGCACTTCCCATAATTTTAACATCAAGGCCTTACATTGAGCTGGCGTTTGAGTATAAGATCCTTTTTGTTCGCTGCCCTGCCCAGGCAAAAAATATACATACACACATATTTCTTTGCCACGTCGACAACGATCAGCGCCATTTTTTATTTCAGCTAAACCCCAAGCTTCTTGTTCATCTGTATCTACTATATCAATATGAATTGGATCAGATAAATAACCGCTATGAACTGCATTTTCGATAGCATTTCTTGCTTTTATTAAATTACTTCTGGATGGAAAAACTGAAACCTGAAGCTGCATGTATTCACAACTAGCTGTGTACCCTTTATATTCACTATAACCATTATGCGTAAATCTCCCTTCGCCTTTTTCTTCCGTCCAAAATTCTCCCCTGTTCGCTATTGCGCTCATGTACTAATCCTCATAATTATTTTAATTATTTTAAAATGATAAAATCAGTATTGTTTACTTTAGCATATTGGAAACTAATTTCTATGCGTAAAAATTACCGGCGACTCTATACGTAAAAACTACGTATAACAAAAAGATAGTCGATTAAAAACAGCCATATCAATGCCTTAGCGCCTCTTAAACAAAATTGCTACTGGAAAAAATATCATTTGTGATTATAATGACTTTGTTTAATAATTCATGATAGGTTCTAATCAGCGCGTTTTTGCGCGGACCCAACAAAATAAAAAAATTATTTTCAATATGTTGGGTTCGCTCGAGCAAAGCTCGAGCTTAACCCAACCTACATTTTTACATAAACATGTAATTATTCAACAAAGCCATTATAATCCCAACGTTATTGATTAATTTTGATAAACAAGGTTTTCACAAAATGCAGAGTTTAAAGACAAAGTTATTGAATTTTATATTCTTTTTTATATTAACGCCGAATGCTTTAGCGTATGATAGCTCTTTTGCTGGAAAAGATTCTTTCGGTGATATTGCTTCAAGGCTTTTTGGCAGTGAAATGGATGTACGGCTTTTAATTCGCGTGCTTTGTATTATGACCGGTATTGCTCTAATTTTATCGAGCATTATCCAGTATGGAAAACACCGCCGAAACCCGGTTGAAACCACTTTAGGCGCAGTCTTTACCTCTTTGTTGGTTGGGCTAGCTTTGATCGCACTATCATTTGTGCCATTACAAATGCAATAAATTTTAACAACATAAAATGACTAAACTATGAAAGCAATTCTTCTTGGTTGTCCAGGTGCCGGTAAAGGCACGCAAGCGCAATTCCTCTTAAAAGAATTTCAAATCCCACTAATTGCCACAGGAGACATGTTACGTGCGGCAGTTAAAGCAGGTACACCACTTGGCTTAAAAGCTAAAGAAATTATGGAGGGCGGTGGGCTAGTTTCAGATGACATTATGATTGATTTAGTCAAAGAACGGATTTCACAGCCAGATTGCAAAAATGGCTATCTCTTTGATGGGTTTCCTCGCACAATTGCCCAAGCAGAAAGCCTACAAAATGCCAATGTGTTAATAGACTACATCATTGAAATTTTTGTCCCTGATGAAGTAATCATTAAGCGTATGAGCGGCAGATGGATCCATCCTGCATCCGGCCGCGTATATCATAGTGATAATAATCCATCAAAAATTCCTGGAAGAGACGACCTCACCGGTGAGGCATTGATTCAACGTGACGATGACAAAAGGGAAACTGTCAAAAAACGCTTGGCCGTTTACCATGAAAAAACCGAGCCATTAATTGATTATTACAGAAACCTTGCAGCAAAAAAAACCGAGCATGCACCACGTTACATTAGGGTTGATGGCACTGGCTCGATTGAAGATATTAAGATGAACATTTTAGCTGCATTAAAATAAATAATGCGTATAATTTACGATATTTATTATTAGTATATCCCAAATAAAAATAAGTTTTGGGGTTGGCACAAATAGACCCGAGCATAGGTAAGGAGAATGCTATGACTTTAATCACAATTTTGTTTTGCATTGCAATTCAAAGACTTGCAAACATTGGCGGCTGGTTCAGTGTATCTGTAGTTGAGGCATATTTAAAACAACTACACCCTTGGCTAAGCAAATTAAATGAATGGCTAGGGCTATTACTAATAATTGTCCCGGTATTTGCACTGCTTGGCGTTTTGCATCTCCTATTTTTATGGAGATTATTTGGCTTGTTTAATCTATTTTTGATGATAATCGTACTGTTCTTCGCTATGGATGCGCGTGATCTAAAAAATCAACTAACCGAATATTTTGCTAATCTTGAAAAAAATGATTTAGTTGGGGCAGCAAACTCAGTAAATGATCTGCTCCGAGATGCTACGCTTCAAGACGAAACTGAGCTCCAACGCGCGGTCTCAAAAGCAATATTCACAAAATCATTTACTCAAATGTTTTCAGTGCTATTTTGGTTTATTATTTTTGGCGCTTATGGTGCCGCCGGCTATGTTTTAATTGCAGCAACTCGCAGAGTCGCCTTAAAAGTTGACACGAACTTTGCCCCATTAGCAAAAGCCGCAGGAACGCTACAAGATATATTAGATTGGGTGCCAATACGCTTACTTGGCTTTAGCTATGCATTAGTTGGCCATTTTAACCAAGGATTTAGCTACTGCTGCAAAAACATCTGGCTGGGATTGAAAAACAATCGGCAATTTTCTATTGATTCAGGCATTGCGGCCTTAGATGTAGCTGAAGCAGCAAACGCAAATGAAAAAGAAAATAAATCAGCTTTAGACCTTGTAAACCGCGCATTAATTATTTGGCTACTTGGTGTGGTATTGGTCTCTTTAGGAATGTGGATATAAATTGGATATATTTGACATAGTAGAAGAGGTATTTTGTGGCTGACATTAACACTGAAGTGGTTGTTTTGGGTAGTGGTCCTGGTGGTTATTCTGCAGCTTTTAGAGCAGCTGATCTTGGTAAAAAAGTTACCCTAATTGAACGCTATGAAAGCATTGGCGGTGTTTGCCTAAATGTTGGTTGCATCCCTTCAAAAGCTCTGCTACATGCGGCAAAGTTGCTTGATGAAACAAAAGAGATGGCTGCACATGGTATCGAGTTTGGTGATCCAAAAGTCGATATTAACAAATTAAAGGCTTGGAAAGATAGTGTCGTAAAAAAACTCACCATGGGGCTTCGCTCCCTAGCAAGGCAACGCAAAGTTGAAATTATTACTGGGGTGGGCAAATTCTCTTCTGCAAATAGTATTGAAGTTGAAACCCAAAAACAAAAAGAAAAAGTTTTAGTAAATTTTAAAAATGCAATTATTGCCACTGGGTCTTCCCCAGTCAAATTACCATTTATCCCAGATGATCCACGCGTAATTGATTCAACCGCCGCTCTTCTGCTCACTGACATTCCAAAAGAAATGCTAGTCATCGGCGGTGGGATTATTGGCCTTGAAATGGCTACTGTTTATAACGCTTTAGGATCAAAAATAACCGTAGTTGAGTTTATGGATCAACTAGTCCCCGGCGCAGATAAAGATGTAGTAAAACCATTGCAGCAATTTGTCACGAAAAAATATGCGAAAATAATGCTTGAAACAAAGGCTACTCAGGTAGTGGCAAAATCAGATGGCTTATGGGTAACTTTATCGGGGAAAAATGCTCCAGAAGAAGCGTTAAGATTTGATCGCGTATTAGTTGCGGTCGGCAGAAAACCAAGCGGTAAATTAATTAATGCAGAAAAAGCTGGGGTATTTGTCAACGAAAAAGGTTTTATTCCAGTCGATAATAAAATGTGCACTAATGTGCCACATATTTTTGCAATTGGCGACGTTGTTGGTAACCCAATGCTTGCACACAAAGCTGTTCCTGAAGGGCGACTCGCTGCTGAAGTAATTGCTGGCAAAAATCATACCTGGGCCGCAAAATGTATTCCAAACGTTGCTTATACCGATCCTGAAATTGCAACAGTCGGCTTAACTGAAACTGAGGCTCAGCAAAAAAATATTAGTTATGAAAAAGGTGTATTTCCGTGGATGGCAAGTGGTCGCTCGCAAAGCCTTGGCAGGTCAGAGGGTATGACTAAATTACTTTTTGAGCCTGTTTCAAAAAAAATTCTTGGTGGAGCCATTGTTGGGCCAAATGCTGGCGAATTAATCGCAGAAGTCGCCTTGGCTATCGAAATGCAAGCAACAGCAGCAAATATTGCACATACTATTCACCCGCATCCAACATTATCTGAAACCATAATGATGGCGGCAGAAATCTTTGAAGGGACAATTACCGATCTTTTTATACCAAAAAAACCCGAAAAAGAAGACAAAGAGTAGTATTTATTTTTAATTTATCTTCAAAAAATATACTTTTTAAGGTAAAATAGTTTTATTATTAAACATTGGATATGTTTTGAGTTTGCTTATGGAAAAACAATTTCAGTTCCAAATTGATCCTGAAACGATTCTTGCTAATCTACCAGCGCATGTTTATTGGTTGGATCGAAACAATATTTTTCTTGGTTGTAATGACGAACAAGCGGTTGCTCTTGGCTTAAAATCAAGAAACGAAATTATTGGTCGCTCAGTTTACGATCTTGCTCCACCCGAAATTGCCGCAGCTATTATTAAGGTAAATAATCAAATCATTGAAAATGGCATTCCACAAACAGTTGAGGAATCGTTTCCCGTTGAAGACGGTTCAATTCATATTTACTTATCGCACAAAGTACCGCTGGTAAATCAAAACAATGAAATCGTTGGTCTCGCCGGGATTTCATTTGACATCACAACATATAAACAACAACTATCCGAATACTCTTTTGCAAAAAAACAAACTGAACTTACTTTACAACAAATCATTGATGCCTTACCTGGGAATGTTTATTGGAAAGATTTAAATATGCGTGTGCTCGGCTGCAATAAAAAACAGGCTGAAATGCTGAACTTTAGTTCACCCAACGATTTAATTGGGAAAGATAATTATGATTTACTGCCGCCAGAAGCCGCTGAAGCATGCCAACAAAATGACCTTCTTGTCATCCAGAATCGACAAGAACAGGCTTTTGAAGAGATCAATAATAAAAACATCCCCTATCTTTCACGCAAGGCTCCATTATTTGATGAAAACAATAATGTAATCGGCTTAATCGGTTTTTCTTTTGATATATCAGATCAAAAAAAGGCAAGAAGTCTACAGGTTGAAAAAGAATCAGTTGAAAAAACTGCGCTGAATTTAAAAATGCTTGCTGGCAGTATTGCGCATGAGCTGCGTACGCCATTAGCCACAATCGGAATTAATCTAGACTTACTCCAACGCTGTATTAATTCTCTACATGCAAAATTACTTTATCAGCCGCAAACAAATGAATTATTTGAATCACAAAAATATGCCAAAAATATTAAATACTCAATCACTGCGGCAAACCATGTAATTAACATGTTACTGCTTAAACTGCAAAAATCTGCGGACGGCAAAATTACTACGGTTTACAATAGACATTATTCAATTAAAGCTAATATCAAAGAAGCGCTAAATGAATATCCGTTTGTAACAAACGAAATCAAGTTGGTCAATTTTGATGATTCGAAAGATTTTCTTTATACCGGCGATCAAATTTTCACCAAGCACGTGGTATTTAATTTATTAAAAAATTCGATCCACTTTATCAAGGAAGCCGGCAAAGGTAATATCACCATCTCTCTCGACACCCCTGCGCAAGGTGATTTTAATTACATGTATTTCACCGATACTGCCACCGGTATTTCTACAGAGTATCTGCCAAAATTATTCAAGCAATTTGAAAGCAATCAAACCAATGGTTCAGGATTAGGTTTGGCTTTTTGCAAAATCATCATGCAATCATATGGTGGCGATATCACATGCACTACTAAACAAGGTGAATTCACAAAATTTACTTTGAGTTTCCCAAAAATAAAAAATCAATAATCAAATTTAATTTTGTTTTATATAAAAAATCTTTAACAAATTTTATTAACAATTATTCTTTTGTGGTGTACGCGCTACACACCAAACATCAATTTTCTCGGCACCGGCTTGGCGTAATGATTTACTAAATTCATTCACGGTATAGCCCGTGGTAACTACATCATCAATTATTGCTACATATTTGGCGTGTAGCGGTTTTACAACAGCAAAAGCATCTTTTATATTTTGCTTTCTCTCTGAAAAAGCCAATGCGCTTTGTTGCAATGTATTTTTAAAACGCACGCAACTGAATTTATTAATTTGGATATTTAGCTTTTTTGCTACTGGCCGCGCAATTTCAAGCGCTTGGTTGTAACCACGCTCACGTAACCTATCCCTATGCAATGGTACGGGAATAATTACCTCTGGAAGTTTTCTATTGTGATAATAACCTTGTAAATGCAGTGCAAGCAACTCACCAAATAAATTCGCGTATAATAGATTATTATTAAATTTTAAGGCAAGCACCAAAGAATCAATTGGTGCTTCATAAAAAAACAGGGATTTTGTAGCATTAAATGCTGGCGGATCAGTTAAACAACTACCGCATTGTGCTTGATTTACAGCCAAAGGCAAGCCACATTGCTCACAGGAAAATTTTATATGAGGTAATTCATGCTCGCACCCAAGGCAAAGATCAAAATCTCGTTTGCTTGGGGCTTTACATAAAACACAAATGCGCGGAAATAATAAATCCAAAAAAGATGACATAATTTTTTAAAAATCGCGCTGCTCGATACTAACGATTAATAATTTTAATAGCTCAGTATCAACTGGCAACGTATCTAATATTTCGTTCGTAGCTAAAAACAACTCTCGAACTTTTGTTTTTGCTGCAGAAACTCCGACAAAAGCTGGGTAAGTTTGCTTGCCTTTTAAAAGATCTTTTTTCACCTGTTTACCAACATGTGTACTTTCGCCTTCAAAATCAAGTAAATCATCTTGAATTTGGAAAGCCAGGCCTAGATTTTTACCAACTTGAGTAATTTTATGCAAAATCGATGCGTCGGTTACAGCGGCAGCAAGCACACCAATTTTTAAACTAGCAATAATTAAAGCTCCAGTTTTTAGCTGATACATTTTTTCTAAACTTGGTAGGTCAACAATGGTATTAGCTGCATGCATATCAGCATCTTGGCCGCCACACATGCCAAAAAACCCACTAGCCTCCCCAAGCACTTCAATTAAATCCAGCCTTATATTTTTTGGTAAAGTCTTTTGGTCTGCGATAATTTGGAATGCTAATGCGAGCAGTGCGTCCCCGGTCAATATTGCAGTTGCCTCACCAAAAGCTTTGTGACATGTCGGCTGATTATGACGCAAATCATCGTTATCCATGGCTGGCAAATCATCATGCACTAAAGAGAAAACATGCAATAACTCTATAGCGCACGCTGGGATATCTAAAACTTTTGCATCAGCAGCAAAAACTTCACCGGCGGTATAAACTAAAAGCGGCCGCAAGCGTTTGCCATTTTGCAATACTGAATAACGCATGGCTTTTGCTAAATTTTGCGGATAATTAGTTGTTGACGGTAAAGTTGCAGCTAGCCTTAAATTTAACTGGGAACGGCGACTTTCTAAATATTTGGAGAAATCCATATTTATTCTTCTACTGTAAAATCTTCTAAAGCATTTTGCTCGATATTTTTTAAGATTTGCACTTTTTGCTCAGCATCTTTTAAAACTTTTTGGCATTGGTGAATTAAAACTACACCACGCTCAAAACGTTTTATAGAATCTTCAAGTGAAAGACCGCCCTCTTCCATTGCTGTAACAATTTCTGTTAATTCTGCTAGCGCAGTTTCAAAATCAGATTTAGTTTGTTTTTTGTTTGCCATAATATGGTTTGCAGTTAGGTTGTTTATTCATAATAAATGCTTTTACTTAGTTGTCAATCTGCGATAATTCTCGGGGTGATAAACATTAATAATTCTTTGCGCTCAAGCTTTGTTTCGCTACTCTGAAATATGCTGCCAACAATTGGTATTTTATTAATAAATGGCATGCTGGTTTTTGCTTTGCTTTTTGACCATTCATAAATCCCACCCAAAACTACGGTCTCGCCATTATTCACTAAAACTTGAGTTTGAATTTGCCTGGTATCAATTGCAGGTACACCATTTACATTCAATTGTGCCACTTTATCTTGATTTAATTGTAAAATTAGATTTATTTTATTTTTGCTAATAATTTCTGGCGTAACTTTTAAGCTTAATACCGCTTTTTTAAATGCGACGCTAGTTGCTCCATAATTTGATTTTTCTTGATATGGAATCTCAGAGCCTGATTCAATATAAGCAGCCTGGCGATCTAGGGTTAATAGTTTTGGGCTTGAAATCACCGAACCCCGCCCTTCATTTTCAAGCGCTGTTAATTCCAAATTCAATGCCACATCATTTTCAAGCTTGGCTAGCGTAAAATCAAATTGACCTGGATTAAAAGCTGGCGCCACAGAATTCAAATCATTTCTACCATTGTTTATGTTTGCGATGCTATTATTATTTAGTGTGCCAAATTTAACCCCGAGCTCCCGCGAAAAATTATCATCAGCGCTAACAATTTTTGCAGTAATCATCACTTGCTTGACTGGCGTATCAATTGCCTGCAATAGCTGCTTTACCCCAAGAACTTTCGTCGGCTGATCTGCAACAATCAAAGTATTGGTGCGTTGATCTGCGCCAACACCAGCATTAGCAGATAATAACCCGGATGGCTTTAAAGCTTTCGCTAATTCTTCGGCAGAAGCATATTTTAACCCAATAGTTGCAGGTTCAGTAAATTGCTGCGCGGTTTGCTCTAAATTCGTCATTTCGTTTAAAGGTGCGACAAAAATAATAGTGCCACTTTCTTTTTTTGCCAAACCACGCGTTGCCAAAATTACTTGAAACGCATGCTGCCAAGTTACGTTTTCTAAATGTAAACTAATATCGCCAGTAATTTTATCGCTTAAAATAATATTTTTACCTGTATGTTCAGCAAGAATCTGTAAAATATTGCGCACAGAGATTTTTTGAAAATTAAGCGAAATTAATGGCGATTGATGTGCTTGGTTATCTATCGCTTTAGCTGCTAAATTTGGTAAAAGCAATAAACTAAACAGAATCAACCCAATAAATAAATATTTTTGACACATTCGATGCATATTAGTTTCCCAGTAACAGATTATCCTCGGCGTTTTCTGTATAGATACCAGCATTACTAATCCGTAAAATTCTGCTTTGATGTAAGCCAATGTGGTCGCCAACGGTTAGTTGATATATTCTGCCCTCGCCATCACTCACTATGGCTAAATCTTTCTTCGCCGCATTAATATTGCCAATAAATTTGAGGTTGGCTAAAAGAGCCTGATCCTGCAAATTTAGCTTCTTCGAATTTGTAGGTTGTGCTAAAAAGGGGTTACGCAAACTCAAAAAAGATTTTTTCGAGCGCTTTGGCGGCTCGCGATATTGGATCATTTTTGGGTCAAAATTAGTTAGCGTGTAACCAACAATAGTGCCAGTTAATAATATTTGCTCAGTAAAAATTTGATTATTTGGATCAACCTTTAAATTAAAATTTGGTAACGTAAAAAAATAATTATTTTCTAAAAGTAAATCGACAAATTTTGTCAATGCTGCATACGAACCAAGAAGTACTATTTGGAACGGATAAATATTAAATATTTCGCTAATTTTATTTGGCCCTGGCGCAAGCGTAAGAATTTCAACATCACTTGTGCGAGCTAGGTTGCCAATTTCTGCAAGAAAATCACTCTCATTTACATTACGCGTAAGTTTAGTAGCATCGGCTGTCAGAGTTTTTTGTGCTGATATATAATTTTCGGTTGACGCAGCTACTTTTATCTCTTGATTGAGTTGCTCTAAGCTTGCTCTTAATGTTTCTTTGCGTTGCAGCAACAAAGATAGCTTCATAGTTTCTGTATGAACTATCAATACATACCCAATAACTACGAGAAACAAATATATTGCAATTAATTTAGATTTAGATATTAATGTTGATCTTAAAATCATATGCACCAGTTATATTGCTTTTTATCTCTTGCACTGCAGCTGTGACAAAAAAGTTTGTCGCCAATATCTTCTGCAAAAATTTTACTAAACTTGTAATTGAATTTGCCTTGCCATTGATAGTTACTTCTCCAGCACTTTTGGTAATTTCAATTAAGTAGGCATCGTTAAAAGTTGCATGGCTTATGGCGGTTAAAATTTGCAAACTCTGCGCTTGCAGGGTTTTGGTTGCTAAAATTTTTTGATTCAAATTTTTAAGATACTGGGCTTTCTCTTTAATAATCATGGCTTCTTGTACCATTGTTTTTTTCATATTCAATTCTTGTTCTAATTTTGTATTGAGCCCTCTCACGCTTCCGATCTTTTGCTCAAGAATTACTCGCCAAGCAAACATGGCAAAAACTGTAAGCAAAACCACCAAACATAAATATTGCTTTGTAAAATATTTTTGACGCTCTACGCAAATCTGCCCCCAGGGCAATAGATTAATATTCACGATTAAACCTCCTCAGCGCCAACCCAAAACTAATCAACATCGAATTTGCTTTTTGCATAAATTCGGCTTGATTTATATGCGCAGCAAACTGCAAAAGTTTAAAGGGATTTGCAACGCGCACTTCACCAACATTTAATTTATCTACCTGCAAAACTAAATTGTCGATGCCACTGACCATGCCACCCAAAACAAAACACGAGATTGGTGAATGTGCTGCTGAGTTAAATAGCTCAATTGCGGATTTAATTTCTGTGTAAATTTTTGCTGTATCTTGGCAAGATTTTTCAGCCAATGCTATTTCATTTGCATAAATCATTTTTTCACCATCAAGCGCAACGAGCAATAAATTATTCTGCTCAATATTTACTATTACCATTACACCTTTAATGTTTGGCAATTCAAATTTTGCTGCGCGCGCTAATGCATATGCATTCATGTCGATAAATTTTGGTTTTAAATTCGCCCCCTCTAATATGGCAATACATCTTTCAATACATTCGCGTTTAACCGCTGCAACTTCAATTTTAATTTTTTCTCGATCTGCATCTTGCTCAACCATTTGATAGTCAAAACTAACTTTAGCAGCCGAATAGCCAATATATTTTTCGATATTAAATTCTAAAAAATCATCAAGATTTTTTTGGCAAATCTCTTTTGGTAACATTATAAATTTGTTAATTAAAGCTGAATGCGCTAAAGCTATTGCCGCATTTTTTGACTGCGACTTTGCCTCTTCTAACGCAAATTTAAGGCTAGCGATAATATTATCTGTATCTTTGTGATCAACTAATGATTGATACTCAACATTTGCCCAGTTCTCAACTTTATAAGATTTTCGCATCTTACTTAATTCAATTATCCGTATTGCATCAAAGGCGATATCAATTCCGACTAGCCCAGAATCCCGTTTTAACATTTTTCTTAGCCACATAATCTATACTCCCAAAACATGTATAAAAAATAATCAATAAAATCAAAAAGTTAAAAATTTTGCAGGAAAAAACCTTGCTTAAGTATCCGTTAAGTTTAAGAGTTTATAATCGCGCGGCAATACGGGGAAAATTGCGGTAAACAGAATTTTGGATTGCGTTTAAATATGCATCGCGCCATAATACGAAGCTAATTTATGTTTAAACTTCTCAAATCTCTACTAAAAAATAGCTCACTAAGTTTGATGAGTTTGGTTATTACTGGATTAATTATAATCGGCGGTATTTATTTTTATATGGCCATTCAACTTCCAGATGTTAGCCAAATCAAAGAAACTGGCATGCAATTTCCGCTGCGCATTTACACAAGTGATGGTAAATTGATTGGTGAATTTGGCGAAAAAAAACGTATCCCAGTAACTATGGATAATGTGCCACCACTCTTAATTCACGCAGTTTTAGATACTGAAGATCAGCGCTATTACGAGCATCGTGGCGTAGATTTTATTAGCTTAGTGCGCGCAGCAAAAGTAGTTATGGCATCTGGTAAAAAAAGCCAGGGTGCCAGCACAATTACCATGCAGGTGGCACGTAATTTTTTCTTAAATCGTGACAAAACTTTCACCAGAAAATTAAATGAAATTTTACTTGCCTTCAAACTCGATAAAACTTTTAGCAAAAAAGAAATTCTTGAGCTGTACTTAAATAAAATTTTCCTCGGCCAACGCGCCTATGGTGTTGCTGCTGCGGCACAAATTTATTTTGGCAAACCATTACAGGAATTAAATTTAGCACAACTTGCGACGCTCGCTGGATTACCACAAGCACCATCACGAGACAACCCAATCACTAATCCAAAATCTGCTTTAGAACGTAGAAATCATGTGCTGTTGCGCATGTATGAAAATGGCCACATTAATCGTGCTGCATATAAAGCAGCAATTGCTCAGCCAATTATTACTCACTACCATGAATTACTCCCAGAACTTGAAGCTCCTTACGTAGCAGAAATGGCACGAAATGCTGTCTTTGAGCAATTTGGAGATAAAGCTTACGAACTAGGTTTAAAAATTTACACCACTATTGACTCACACCTACAACTTGCTGCAAATAAATCTTTACGCGATGGTTTATTAGCATACGATCGCCGTCATGGTTATCGCGGGCCCGAAAAACATCTAGCTTTAGCTGATCAAAATAGCCTCAAGAATAAACTTGATGAAATGCCTATTTACAATGGTTTATTTCCAGCCATAGTTATCAATATGAATAGCCAAAATATTACCGCACTACTTGCAAATGGCGCTGTAATTAATATTCCGCAGGCAGGATTTGCTTGGGCCAGACCTACATTATATCCTGGCGATGTAATTCGAGTTGAAAGAACTCAAAATAATGATTGGCTTCTTGCACAACTACCAAAAGTTTCTGGCGCTATTGTAGTACTTAATCCAAAAAATGGCGCAATTATGGCGCTTAGTGGTGGTTTTTATTTTTCTTATGCGGATAGCAATTACAATCGCGCAGTTCAAGCTGAACGTCAACCCGGCTCTGCATTTAAGCCATTTATCTATTCTGCAGCTTTAGCAAAAGGGTTTACTCTTGCTTCTGTTATTAATGATGCGCCAATAGTTATGCGCGATCTATCAACTAACAGTTTTTGGCGACCACAAAATGATACCCAAAAATTTTCTGGGCCAACGCGCTTACGCATTGCGCTCACTGAATCACGCAATGTAGTCTCAATTCGTTTATTGCAAGCAACTGGAATTCCGTTCGTAGTAAATTATTTAAAGCAATTTGGTTTTTCAGGTGCTGAAGTACCAGGCACACCTTCGATGGCACTTGGCACTGGCGTAATCACACCGTTAAAACTTGCTACTGGCTATGCAGTATTTGCAAATGGTGGCTATAAAGTTGCACCATTTTTTATTAATGTAATTGCGAACCAAAACAATAAACCATTGTTTGTGGTAAATCCAATCACTATTCCTGAAGCAATTGGAAAAAATCAATACCCTATTGCGCCAAGAGTAATCACACCGCAAAATGCATTTTTAATCACCAGCGCATTAAAAGATGTTATTTTGTATGGCAGTGCACATAAAGCCGCAAGCATGCATCGTGGAGATCTTGCTGGAAAAACTGGCACAACAAATGATCAAAATGACGCTTGGTTTTCAGGGTACAATAGCGATATTGTAGCAACGGTCTGGCTTGGGTTTGATCAACCGCAATCAACTTATGAATATGGGGCACAAGCTGCTTTGCCTATATGGATGGAATTTATGGAAGTTGCGCTCGCAGGTAAACCTGAAAGCTCTATGCAACAACCCGCGGGAATTACTACTGCACGCATTGATCCTGCTACTGGGCTCCTCGCTGAACCAGGGCAAAAGAATGCTATCTTCGAACTATTTACTAGCGATACAGTGCCAACTACAAAAGCACAAAGTTTATCATCGCCATTGTTCGAAAGCAGCACTGATGAAAGCGGCGACAAAGAATCGCTATTTTAAAAAAATATTACTTGGAGTAACACACTTATGAAACCAATTACAATTGGCGTTGCTGGTGGCAGTGGATCAGGCAAAACTACTGTAGCATTGAACATTCTTGAGCAAGTTGGTTTCGATCATATTGCATTTTTAGCGCATGATTCTTATTATCGAGATGGCAGCCAATTGCCAATGTCTGAAAGAATTTTACTTAACTACGACCACCCAGATTCATTAGAAAATGAATTACTCATCCAGCATATTGAAATGCTAAGATCTGGAAATGCAGTTGAAGTGCCTGTGTATGATTTTAAAACTCACACTCGCACCCATGAAACGAGACACGTCGAACCGCAACAAGTTATTCTTATTGATGGCATTTTAATTTTTGCTGATAAAAGGTTGCGTGACTTAATGGATGTGCGCATTTTTGTTGACACTGCTGCTGATCTTCGTTTTATTCGGCGGTTGCAACGCGACATCAAAGAACGCGGTCGTACTGCTGAAACTGTGATCGAGCAATATATGTCGACAGTACGCCCTATGCATCTAGAATTCGTTGAGCCAAGCAAACGTTATGCGCATGTCATTATCCCTGAGGGCGGGTTCAATGACGTTGCCATCAGCATGGTTTCTGCAAAAATTCAGTCTCTACTGCCTGGCGTCAAACACAACAAAATCTAAATAATAGGTTCTAATCAAACGTGATAGTTTACTTGACTTTTTATTTCTTTAATGTATAATTGAAATATATAAAAAAAATTTACTTTATTTCAAATATGATAGAAACTTATATCAAACGTAATTTTTATCTAGAAAAAATTAAACCCTTTATTAACAAAGAGTTAATCAAAGTTTTGGTTGGTCAGCGCAGAGTCGGCAAAAGTTATATTCTTTTGCAAATAATGGATCTTTTGCGTACAAAAGGGGTGGCCGATAGCAAGATTATTTATATTAATAAAGAATTGGCTGAGTTTGATGAAATTAATGATCATAATGATTTACGCAAATATGTGCATAACTTAGCGAAAACTGCAGAAAAGTTTTATTTGTTTATTGATGAAATTCAAGAAATCGAAGATTTTCCAAAAGCACTTACCCATTTTCAAGCCAAAAAAAATTTTGACATATATTGCACTGGAAGTAATGCAAAAATGCTTTCGAGTGAAATCGCCACTTTGCTTGGCGGGCGTTATATCGAAATTAAAATTTACAGTTTATCTTATTTAGAGTTTCTTGAATTCCACAAACTAGATAACTCAAAAGAATCCTTTTATAAGTTTATCCACTTTGGCGGCCTACCTTTTCTAATAAATTTAGAACTAAATGAAGCTGTAGTTTTCGAATATTTGCGAAATATTTATACAACAATTTTATTTAAAGATGTAATTGCAAAATTTAAAGTTAGGAATATACACTTTTTAGAACGTTTAATCGAGTTTCTTGCCGATAATATCGGGAGCTTGGTATCAGCAAAAAAAATTAGTGATTTCTTGAAAGCGCAAAAAACCAACATTTCGCCGCAGGTGGTTTTAAATTATTTGAGTTATTTAACTACAACATACTTTGTTTTTCGAGTACCACGAACTGCACTTAAAGGTAAAAAAATTTTTTCTATCGGCGAAAAATATTATTTTGAAGATTTAGGCTTACGCAATTCATTGGTTGGCTTTAAGCCAACCGACATAAATAAAATACTCGAGAATGTGGTTTTCCATCAATTACTGCTATCTGGTTTCAAAGTTACAGTTGGTTACGCAGCAGAAGACAAAGAAATAGATTTTGTCGCAGAAAAAAATAATGAAAAAATATATTTTCAAGTTTGTTATATGTTAACCGATCAAAACACCATTGATCGCGAATTTGGCAATCTTTTAAAAATTAATGACAACTATCCTAAATTTGTTTTATCCATGGATGAAAGCAAGGCTATTTCTTCACACCAAGGAATTCGACATATGCACATCATAGATTTTCTTGCAATGCCCCCCGTCTTTCAAACGTAAGTTTAGTTGCGCTTTTGCTATTTGTTTTTATTATTTATGGCTATACCGAAAATCGCAGCACCTTGCCCCTTGAGCTAAAGTAGCTGTTCGTTTGAGCTGTACCTTAACAAAATCGGCCATAATAAAATCAAGCTCACACATAATTGGGACAAATTCAGAACCATCCTCTTGACGAAAAAAATGGCAAATTGCGCAATCGCTAAAATCAAAGCCAAAATCAAAGGTTTTACCATCACCAACAACAAAATCATAAACAAATGCATCTTTATATTCTTTTTTTTGTGACTGTAGCGCAGATTGCTGCATCCGTTTCTTAAACCATTTGCCAAACATCAATCTCCAGAAAAAACGCATTATCATCTTCTGTAACAAAGTCTGCCTCATAAGCATGGTTTTGATTATAGCTTTCATTGCTTCACCAACCTGTTCTATGCTCATATTATGTTTTTTTAATACTTTACAAACAGGTAAAGCTTGCGCACAAATTACAAGATTTTGGGTCAATTCATTTTTACTTCCACCGATATAAGGAATTTTCGGGATTAAACTGACAAATTCTACCTGCATTTCATGAAGCATCATTTGTAAAGTATCCGCAGGAAATCTATCTTTTAATACTTGTGCAGTTGCTTTTAGCAAATTATTAAATTCGCACAAATACTTTTGTTTACGTTTTATATAATAAAACTGCTTTTCTGTATCATATTTCGCGCCTTGCATAAAATCTCCTTTAGAGAGTTTAATTTATATCAGCACATTACTTTAAAATTGTCAAAACTTAGCCCTAAACAAATTTATTTTTATTGAGTATCAGCTAAGCTTAGCGGCGATATCCAGCATCATTTTGTGCAGCATCCTGTGCTTGTGTTATATCGACAGGAGCAGAAGAAAGTAGCGGCACTTTATCATTAGGATCTTCTAAACCAGCTGAAACAGATACTGATGTACTGCTGAATGTACTACTGAAGAAACCTGTCGCAGATGCTGAAGCCATCGAGGCCATTGAAAGTGAGGTTGCAACAAATTTCCCAGAAAGAGATGCGGAATTGGCATCGACCAAGGCTGTAGAGCTCGCGACCGTAGTTGCATTTTCTTGCGAAACCAAACTGGTTGCCGTATTTTCATCTTTTGATTGTTGCAACGGATGTTCTACCAATAAAAAAAACTTAGATTTGTCCTTGATACAACGTTCATGAACATTAACTGCGGGGTGTATATATGTAATCCCTGTATCTAGAACGCTGATATTTTGTAAGTCGGTACCTACACCTGCAGAGCGTTGCTGCCAACCCCGCAATTGTGTAGTGGCAGCTTGTTTAGTATCATTAATAAAGCGGTAAAATCTGCTACTCGGATCAGATAAAGTCTGAAGTTGATTAGTTAAGACCTGAATATGCATAACCCAACAAGCCTCAGCTCTTTTGCACAATTGCAGTTGTTCCTTAAACTCTTCTGCGCGAGCAACATTGGTATTAGTACTTGCTACATTCCTTCCATCTTCTTTTGGCAACAAGCTACAAATAAGTTCATCGTAACTGCGATGCCATATCTGCCATGTAGCTAAAAGTTGCAGAATCTGGCTAGAATGATCACAATAATTATACCTATCCTCATTACCAAAGATCCTTGCTTGCAAAGCACATATAGCCAAATCTAAAGATACCATCCCTATTTCCAATAAAGATAGTTGCGTCATCCGCGCTGTGCTAATGATTTGGGCTGGATTAACTGCCGCTTCGAAAAATGCTACGTTCCTAGATTGTCTTGGTATTTGTTGAATGCGTTTTTCTTCCTGATTGAAAAAAAACATCAAGAAGCTTTCCAAATCCCTCAGCGAAGTTAATAACGATCTTTTAACTTGGGAATAAATAAAATCCATCTTTTTTTGTGCGCCTGGACTCTCACGACACCAACAACTAACGTATGGCAACGGTGGTAATAACATAGGGCGCATTTTTTCTTCAGTCAGCACTACATATCTAAAAAACTCGGCAAGATATTTATTTTCGATATCCGCGCCAACCTCCATCTCAATGATTCGATCAGGTATTACACTTGTTGAATTATGCCCTTTACTTTCCAATTCAGAACATACGTAGTTTGTAAGATCGCTTATGCATGCCGAACCAGTTATCGCGCTCACCACTGTTGGCACAGCAGAAACATGAGCGGCAGAGAAAATACATGCAAATACTGGTAATAAGGTGATCGGTAACCAAAGAGTGCACTCCCTAAGGCCTCGCTGTTCATACCACTGATGCTGAGTAGATTTCTCAAGCATGCTTAATGTCACAGCTAAATCTCGCAGCCTACCTCCAAGAACATACAATGTATCGATAGGTGGAACACTTGCTTTATATTCTCGGCAAAAATTTAACAGTTCTGCGCGATTCTCCTCCCCCAGGTATTGAACAATGATTGAAATTAGCGCCGGCAATAAAGCATCCTCAAAATCACGAGCATAACCATCTGGGTGTTCACCAATTGCTAACCCAGTATTACGAGCAGCCCCAGCTTGGTGCTCACCAATTGCTAATTCAATACCTGTGTTACTCATGCGATATCTCAAAAATAAAAATTTATGCTCACCCGTTGTTCGAAGATAGGAGCTACTACCTTACTATCCCCACAATCAGCTATGGGAAAATCTAATTTTATTATAGTAAACGCAGATAAATTATGCTGAATTATTTTACTTGGAAGAAATATCTAATCAACGCAACCATTTTACGCAGTATCTCAATAAATTCATCCTGCCTTAATAATATTTGTTTCGATATTCCCCGGGTGGGGCCTAAAAATTACATTCAATACAAATAATATTACAAAATTTGATTTTTCCCCCAAACATCCTTTACAATTTGCCCTCTTTAGCATTACTACTAATCGTACTGCCACAGAATTTGAATTTTATTACTTGGTTAAATCCTAAAAACAGCCTATTTTCCTTTTCACCCATTGATTTTTCTAATATTTAAGACAACCATTATTAACTATTCATTGTTAATTGCTTTTCTTAATTGCTTTTCTGGGTTGCTAAATAGGTCAATATGATCTATTATACGTCACACTGACCTATTAAGTTTAGGAAATACACAAAAAATAATAATAGAATAAAAAATTTTATGCACACAAATAATCAAAATTTATCTCTAACCAAAGCTCCGCTCGCTACTATTTCACAGCATAAAGAAATTTTTTTCTCCTGCCTGCGCGATACGCTTGCTATGTCTGGCCCGTTAATTGGTTCGCGCGTAGGTAGCACCATAACTTCATTTATCAGTATGATCATGATTGCACATCTTGGCCACGCCGAGCTCGCAGCAGGTGCTTTAATCAATAGCGTATCATTTTCTATATTAGTTCCATTGTGGATGCTTTTTATTTCAGTAGGCATATTGATTGGCCACAACTACGGTGCCAATCAACCTGCTGAAGTTGGTAAAGTTATGCGCCAAGGATTATTGTTATCAATAATTATCGGCCTACCTTTCATGCTGCTCTTATATTGGCTAGCGCCAATCTTAATTTTTTTTGGACAAGACAGACAATTGTCATATTTAACTCAGCAGTTTTATCGCGCATACTGCTTAGGTTTGATTCCAAGTTTTTGGTACTCTTGTTTAATGCAATTTATGCTGGGTATTTCTCGCCAAAAACTAAATTTATTTTTTACTTTCTTAATAATGCCAATTATGATTTCTTTAGGTTATATACTAATTTTTGGCAAATTTGGATTTAGCGCTCACCGTATTAGCGGCATGGGATATGCAAATTCAATTTCCTTTATACTCATTGATGTAATTATTATCTGCTATCTTTTACTTAACAAAAATTTTCGCAAATATAATTTATTGGCGTGGGATTTAAAAAATAACTTTCACTACTTAAAAGAAATTCTCAACATTGGTTGGCCAATAACATTAATGATGGCATCTGAGTTAATTATTTTTTCACTTTCAATTATTTTCATTGGCTGGTTGGGTGAAGCCTCTTTAGCTGCACAACAAATTAGCCTACAGATAAATTTAGTTGCATTTATGATCCCAATGGGGATCGGTCAAGCAAGTACAATTTTAATTAGCCAACAACTTGGGCGAAAAAATTTTCACCTGGTACGCCCACTTGGTTACACGGCAATGCTACTGACACTCATCGCAACTATCATTACTCTACTAATTTACCTATTCATGCCAAAATCATTAATTGGTTTATATATTAATACACATGCAAGTTTTTACGCTGCGACCATAAACCTAGCAATTACGTTATTATTTGTTACTGGGGTCATGAATATCTTTGATGGCATGCGCTGCGTAGCTGCCTCTGCGCTCAGAGGGTTACGTGACACCATTATTCCAATGTTGATTTTTGTGGTGTTAGGTGCGGTATTAACCTTGCCGTCTGGCTATATCTTAGCTGTAACAATGCACCTTGGCGCGGTCGGTTATCGCTATGGATTTGTCATCGGCTTTGGTATCGGCGCAATAATATTAATATATAGATTCCATAAACTATCTGCAATAAACTTTATCACTAGTAATAATAATGAGGGAAATTAATATGGCACAAACCCAAAAAACTCGTTACGCAATCTTAGGGGCTCTCACGGTGTTTCCAATGTCGGGATATGATATTAAAAAATGGATTAAGGACACCACTGGGAGTTTTTGGGCAGAAAGCTCTGGCAGGGTATATCCGATGCTCTCTGAAATGCTTCGGGAAAAATTTGTAACATGCAACCTAACACAAAGCGTAGGTAAACGCTGTAAAAAAACATATACAATTACAGCAAAAGGTAAAGCTGCCTTAAAAACATGGCTAACTAAACCACCACAGCCAACCGTTTCACGCGATGAATTACGTTTAAAATTATTTTATGGGAAAAATTTAACAAAAGCGCAATATCTAAAACATACTTTAGAACAACAAAAAAATATGCAACAAAGATTAAAGTATTACCAAAAAATACAGGCGCATATTAAAACTGCGCATAACGATATTTCTGATTCATTCTACTGGCTCCTTACAATTAAAGGCGCCATCTATCATGCGCGGGCAGAACTCGCCTGGTGTAAAGATATTCATAAGATTATGGCGTCTAAAGATCTAGCCAGCTTGAAAAAATCTCATAAGTCAATAAGCTTTACGTAACACTAGCTTAACTTCAGGCAGGGTTAAATCCAAGGATTAATAATGGTTAAGCCTGGAATGGCAAAGTCTTTACAATTTCTTGTGACTAATTGCAAATCATAATGCAATGCGGTAGCTGCGATTAAACTATCAATTGCCGGCATAGAACGTTTATTTTCATTTAGTAAACGCCCCCAGCGATCAGCAACAGAATAATCTATAGTTAAAATTCTGTCGTTAAACCAAGCGACCAAATCTTGTTCAAGCCACATACGTAATTTTTCTTGGCGTTTTGATGCCGCTAGTTTTTCAATGCCATTCCGAATTTCACCTATAGTAATTACGCTAATAAATAGTTTCTCGTTTGCAACTTGGCGGAACCAAGCGACAACATTTGAGTTTGGCTGTGGACGCGAAAATTCACAAATCACATTGGTGTCAATTAAAAAGCTCATAAGGTAATTTCACGAGTTAACGATTTATCACGATGCAAATTTAGCTTGGCTGCAGCCAAGGGTGAACGCAACATAAAATCAGCAAAACTTTCTTTTGCTACTGCTGGTGAAATGATTTTTGTCATAGTTTTTTTATCTGTTTTATTTACATTATGGCCCGGCGCAAGTGGCGTCAATACCGCAATTTTTACACGGCGCCTTGTAATAATTATTTCTTCACCAGCAGAAACCTCTGCCAAGATTTTGGAAAAATGTGTTTTTGCCGCAAAGGCACCAATTTCTTTCATAGTAAACCCCAGATAAATAGACTAGTACTCTGTCAATTTTAATATGTCTAGTTCAGCACAAGCACGCTCAAAGGATTTGCCGGTATGCGCAGCAAAAATAAAGCGCAAGTCGAGGGACGAGACCGAGCCATTTTGCGAAGCATACCGGCAAAGCCTCAGCGTGCGTTGTTAAGAGGCAGAATTAACTTGATGCTGTACTAGTCTGTTTAAAATAATACAGACTAGTCTGTTAGTCAATACCTATTCTCTCGAATATATATGCTGAAAAAACGCAACACATTAATAATAAACACTTTTTTTATAAATTGGCTGGGCCTTAGATATTGTTCTATAATGAATAATAAATTTCAAAAAAGAGGAAGCAAATGAAAAAAATAATTAGTATTTTAGCGATGATTTTAGTTAGCAGTGCGGTTTTTGCCGCGACTCCCCCTCCTCAACCAAAATTAGAAATGATTGGTTACACCCCTCTGGGCATGTTTAAACATCAGGCTTTTTTGTATAGACAGGCAATTTCTAATCCAGGCGGTGGCATTGACAAAGCCATTTTTATTATCGATCTTTGGGGCGATACTCAAAGCGATAAAAATGCTAAAAATTCTTTAGAAACCTATAAAGTAATGGGTCGCCAATATGGCTATTTACTTAGTCACCTCCCGCCTGAATATCAAAATTTAAGTTTAGCTAGCTTTTATAAAGAGCTCCATGCCAGAACCTATGAGAAAGAAGGTTGGCCGCTAAGCAAGCTGTACGATAAAATCGCTGATCTCTCAGTAGGTGACAAAGATAAAGACGGTAAATATATCGATAACGGTCGTATTCCAGCAAGAGAGATGGAATTAATTCAAGGAGCCGCTGAGACCTCTGCCTTAGGCGTAAAAGATTTAGCCTTCCTTGATCAAATGTTCTTATTTACTTTTTTAACTCATATCTTGCCAGCTCAAAGCCAAGAGTTACAAGAAAATATTTTTGAACGCCCAGTTAATTGGCAAACTGTACCCGAAGATATGATTCCTTTTGGCTGCTCAACTTTAGCAGTGTGGGGTAAATATTTAGCTGATGATAATGATAACAATATGCTATTTGCACGCAATTTTGACTGGACAAAAAATCTTCACAGCTCATTTGCCAATCGTACTCTGATCACAGTCTTACATCCTGACAATGGTGATCACAGTATCGCGTTAATTGGTTACCCAGGTTGGTTCTTTTCTGACACCGCAATTAACGATAAAGGTGTCTTGGTTGAAATGAATAGCGGCTGGTATTCATCTTATACCATGAACATAACCAAAAAAACCAAAGGTTATGCAGATTTATTAAGTGACTTTTTATATACTGCCGATAATTATGCTAGCTTAAAGAAATTAGTAGCCGATGAAAAAACCAATATTCCTGATATTGGTTATGTCATCATTGGGACTGATGGCGCTACAACTACAGCTACCGATGGCACAAAGACAAAAAATATTTTTGCCGCCGAAGAGACTGCCCCTGGTATTTTAGTGAAACAACATGTAAGGCTACGCACTCCATACTCTGATATTGAACCGTTGTATAAAGATATCGATAAACAGAACGAGGATGTGTTAGCAGTTAGCAACTCTTTCCGGTTACCAGGTTGGGACTCATGGGAATACATTAAACTACAGGTTTTTCCATTCCCCTATCCAACTAAAGATGACACATCATCTTATCCACTAACTCGTTACAATAATTTATTACATCAGGCTCGCATTAATAAAGGGAATATTAATCTTGAAACTATGAAAAATATTATGACGCGCTCTTTAATGGATAGCGATCAAGGTAGCGCTACTGGTTATGCATTGAAACCAGACGCAAGTAAAAGCAAAGCTGAAGCTGTTACTTACTTTTCTTTAGTAGCCGCACCTGATGAAAATCATAAATTGTTTAATTGGTGGTTAAGGCTGCCAGTAGATGAAGTAATCAATCAACAAAAATATAGTAACCAATGTGAGGAGGGTTACAAATGTGATGGCCATGAAGGCGAGTGGGTATATGTAGATTTAAATCAATTTTTTAAATAGTGCGATGTAATATCTAACATCTTAAAAAAGCATTGTTGAACAATTCAACAATGCTTTTTTTATCACAAATTTGTGCATTCTATAACTCATTGATTAATAACAAAAAAACATGCATGTTTTGTAACTCTTTGATTTTAAAAGTAAATTTTTTTACATGTTTTTATAGCTATCATTTTGATTAATAACAAAATTTTTATTTCGCTGGGTCCGCGCAAAAAGCGCGCTTAGCTAGAACCTACCTTACAAAACCTGCAATTTTTTTCGAGGTATGCAAATAAACCAATTTTAGAATACACTACAAATATGCTAAATCAGCCTAGAAAAAATAATGATTATGATGTGATAGTAATCGGTGGCGGACACGCTGGAACCGAGTGCGCACTAGCCGCATCCCGCGCTGGCGTAAAAGTTTTGCTTCTAACCCACAACATTGAGACTATCGGCCAAATGTCTTGCAACCCATCGATCGGCGGCATTGGCAAAGGCCATTTAGTAAAAGAAATTGATGCGCTAGGTGGCATCATGGCAATTGCGGCAAACCGCGCTGGGATTCAATTTCGGATTTTAAATGCAAGTAAAGGTGCGGCAGTTAGAGCAACCCGCGCCCAAGCTGATCGCCTACTGTATAAGCAAACAATCCGCAGCGCTCTTGAGCAATCTAAAAATCTTACAATTTTGCAACAAACAGTTGATAAATTAATTATCGAAAATTATCGCGTCGTCGGCATCACGACGCATCTTGATTTAAATTTTTATGCGCGGGCAGTAGTTCTTGCGGCTGGGACTTTTTTAAATGGAAAAATTCATATTGGGATGAAAAACTTTTCCGGCGGTCGCGCTGGAGACCCTGCAGCAATTTCTCTTGCAAATTATTTACGTGATTTAGGATTAAAAACTGGCAGATTAAAAACTGGCACGCCACCACGTATCGACGGCAAAACAATTGATTACTCAAAATTAACTCCACAGCCTGGCGACACGCCAGTACCAGTTTTTTCGTATCTAGGAAATCAAAACGAACACCCACGACAAATAAACTGTTTTATCGCTCGCACCAATGAAATCACCCATGACATTATTAGAAAAAATTTACATCTTTCGCCATTATACGCAGGCGTAATTGAAGGTATTGGCCCGCGCTACTGCCCTTCCATTGAAGATAAAATCGTACGCTTTAGCGATAAAACTTCGCACCAAATTTTTTTAGAACCAGAAGGGCTCACCACAAACGAAATTTACCCAAATGGTATTTCAACAAGCCTACCATTTGATGTGCAAATACTTTTGGTAAATAGTATTGCGGGCCTTGAAAATGCGCGCCTGATTCGCCCTGGTTATGCCATCGAATATGATTTTTTTGATCCCCGCGAATTACTGCCTTGGCTTGAAACAAAACAAATTAAAGGCCTATTTTTTGCCGGGCAAATTAATGGCACCACAGGTTATGAAGAGGCTGCTGCACAAGGTTTAATTGCAGGAGTGAATGCGGCGTTAACAGTTCAAGAAAAAGATCCGTGGTGGCCAAGACGTGACGAAGCTTATATGGGAGTTATGATTGATGATTTATTAACCCGCGGCACCAATGAACCATATCGTATGTTTACCAGTCGCGCCGAGCATCGTTTATTATTGCGTGAAGATAATGCTGATTTGCGTTTAACTGAAATTGGCAAAAAACTTGGGGTAGTTTCAGATGCGCGTTACGAGCTTTTATTAAAAAAACATGCGGAAATTGCTGCCGAACAAAGTCGCCTGCAAAATATTTTATTGCGCCCAAATACTCCTGAAGCAGACGCGTTTTTAAAAATTACCAATCAACCGCTAGAACGAGAATATAGAGTGTTGGAATTATTGCGCCGACCAAATGTTAGTTACGCGGCTCTTGTAAATGCCAATATTATTACAGCGGCTGATATTGACCCATTAGCTATTGAGCAAATTGAAATTCAACTGCGTTATGCCGGATATATCAAAAGACAGCAGGAAGAAATTCTTCGGCATAGGCGTCAAGAAGAAACAAAAATCCCAAAAAATTTTGATTATACAAAAGTCCACGGATTATCAAATGAAGTGCGGCAAAAATTAATTGCTTTTCGCCCAGCAACAGTCGGCCAAGCATCACGCATTTCCGGGATTACCCCAGCTGCAATTTCAATTTTGTTGGTTTATTTAAAAAAGCGGCAAATCCATCATCTCGAACACATTGAATAGTCCCCACCCGCCGCACATTGACTCACATTCTGTTTAAGAAAACTTTAATAATTGCAAACTATAATATAAAGCAATGAATGCAGATTGCGTTTAATTTCTTTGTTAATTTTTATTGCATAAATTTAAATCCAAAAACAGGTTAAAAATATGAGTACTCCAGGAAAACCAAGGTTGGTTTTAGATCCAAATTTTTTAGGTAGAGCAGACACCAAAACTGATGCGAAAGGCCAATATCGTTTGGTGCTTTTTGGGCAGCCATCAGCACAAATAGTAGCGCAAAAAATGGTATTTGTTCCTTTAGCTAAAGTTGCAACGCCTGCAGTACCTGATGACAAAAAGAGTGTGGACCAAACATTAGCACCTCCTCAACCTGAAGCACGATCCAGAAGTCGTTCCATGACTGGATGGGTAACACCTGCGCCACAATTTTTACCGCCACAAGATAGTATCACACTTTTTCCAGAAAGAGTTCCGGAGCTAGAAAAACGTATTGCTAGATTAGAATGCAAGGCGTTAAAAACAAAGTTAAAAACGCATTTTGCCGAAATCGTTACCAATGAAGATCTTTATGATAACTTTTTTAATAGTGAAGACTGTGCAAGAAAAATTGTTCGCTTCAATGCACTTTATCAAGAAGTAAACGAAGCTTTAGGCAAAGATGAATATGCTCTAAAAGATGCAAGAGAATATATTGCGATCGTGTTAAAAGATAAAAAAGCGGTCACTGATTTTAATTATCGAGTGGGTTTGTATCAAACTCGTGTAACAAGAGATTTACCAGAGATGATTGAAGCTTTAAGAGGTCTTGGCGCAATAAAAAGAAGAACTACTGATGACGAGCCAAAACTCACAGAAGCAGAAGCAAAAGATTGTATTGTGCAAGATAAGTTTTGTGATCGCCTAATTGAAATAATATTAGATCAGGCACCTACCCTAAGCCAGAGATATTTAAAACTTCGTTATGATACAGATCATGAACATGGCCCTGAGCTTGAGCAAATTAAAATTCAATTAGGGAATTTAGAGGCAATGTTTAAAAAAATAATTGCTAATGGGCACCCAGTTTCTGAAGAACAACAAAAAACTATTCAGGAAGCTGTAAGTGTAGGCCAAGACATCGATGATTTGCAAAACCAACTTGTTAACCCAGGTGGTGATCATGAATCCAAGGAAAGCAAAGAAGCAAAACATGAAGAAAAGCGCGAAGAAAATCATGCTAGCGCATCAGTTATTGCGTCTTCAGATGCATCTCAACTTGCATCGCATGATACAGATGCTGCTACAACACAAATGCATAATATCCCTAGTTCATCTAGCGCAGCAATGCTGTTAAGTCTTAATGCTAGCGCGCCAAATGCAAGTCAATCAGCTTCATCTTCACAGCCACTTCAAAGAGGTGATAGTTTGACAGCGGCAGCGCTGGTAGGTTTGCCGTCTGAGCTCCCTCCCGGTATTGCACGGACTAATACTGATACAGTGTTACGAGCCTTAGGTGGTGGCGGAACCGCATCCGCAGAAGACGCACATGCAGCTCAAGTATTTGCTGCAAGTATTTAAGCAAAAAGATATTGGGTCCGCACTCGCGCGCTACGCTTGCGAGCGCTTGACCCAACCTACCGCCCTAGCGATTTTTTTCGAAAATTTTATCTCACCGCTTTGTTGAACAAAGGATGTTGGCTCCATTTTTGCGATTTATCCAGCTCGTCGCGAAAAAATTACCATGAAAAAGCGGGTTTTTACAAACAACATGGCCAATATTATAAAACAGCCACCAATTAATTTATGCCAGGAAAACACTTCGCCGCCAACGGTCCAAGCAAGCAATGCGCCAAATACCGGCACTAAAATATTAAACATTGATACTCGGGTGGGGGAGGTTACGGTTAACGCAATGTTCTGCACAACGTAACAACCAAATGTCGCAAAAACTCCAAGGTATAACAATGCATAAACCGCGTTTGATGTTCGAATGCTAAGCGGCAAATGCAGAATTATTACTACGCTTGAGCTAATAATAAACAACATAAATAATTGCTGAAAATTTAACACCAGCGGATGTGCTTTTTTATTTAAAAAATGGTGTGCCACAAAAATTCGCATACTGCCAATCATGGTGCTGCCTAAAACTAAGAGATCGCCTAAATTAATTCCCTTCGCACCACCAGTAATAAACCACAATCCAATAAGCGAAAAAATTATGGCAACAATTAAATTTAAACTGGGTTTAGTTTTTAAAAAGAAAAAATTATAAATGGGGATAAAAATGGTAAAAAGCCCGGTAATAAACGCAGCATTTGAGCTTTGAGTAAAATATAAACATGCAGCTTCACCAAGAAAAAACAAAGATTGCATTATTCCAAGCAGCATACCTTGAGTAAAATTATGCCAAGGGTTCTTTTTTAGAAATAAAAGCAGCGCCGATAAAATTAAAACTGCAATGAGACTTTGATAACAAAGCAAAGTTACAGAATTCACTCCGTTTAAATTGCCCTTTACCACAACATATGTAGACCCCCAAATCATCGTTATCGCAATCAGGGCTAAATCTACAAAAATTAATTTAGGTCTATTCATCAAATCGATGTCATTATCTTAATTATTTTTTGCTTTTTCGCTGTGGTCTGGGCTTAGGTTTGGGTTTAGCTTTGGCTTTTTTTGTTTTAGCTGGTTCTTTTTCTGGTTTCGCTTTTTTCGCAAGCTCAACGATACGTTGCTTAACGGCAAAATTAACCGTGCCTTTTTCAAACGAACCATCTTTGCGCTTAACCCCAGCCGGTTTCCCTGTCAATAATGCAATGCCTTCATCAATAGTTGCAATTGCATAAATATGGAATTTGCCTTTTTTAACAGCGTCAATAATTTCTTCCCTGAGCATTAAATTTTGCACATTGCTTTCAGGGATAACTACGCCTTGTTTACCAGTGAGCCCTTGCAATTTACAAATCTGGTAAACACCTTCAATCTTTTCATTAACTCCGCCAATTGCCTGAATTTCGCCATGCTGATTAACAGAACCTGTAACTGCTAAATCTTGGCGTAATGGAATACCGCTGAGGCTTGAAAGCAACACATATATTTCAGCTGCTGATGCACTGTCCCCCTCAACACCTTCATACACTTGTTCAAAAGTGATACTGGCTGAAAGTGTCAATGGAAAATTATCAGCATATTTACCGCCGAGAAAACCTGAAATAATCATGGTGGCTTTATTATGAATTGGGCCAGCAAGTTCAACTTCTCTCTCAATATTTACTAACCCGGCGCTGCCAACAAAAGTTCGCGCAGTAATTCGTGATGGTTTACCAAAACTATAGTCCCCAATAGATAAAACCGAAATGCCATTAATTTGACCAACTGTGCCTCCATCGGTACTGATTTTAATTGACTTATCTGCGATCATCTCCCGAATTATTTCTTCAATGCGGTTTGAGCGATAAATCTTTTCATCTAATGCTTTTAATACATCAGTTGCAGTAACAGCTTTATTGCCGCTTTTCCCAGCCCAATAATTTGCTTGGCGCACTAAATCTACAATGTCACCAAATTTTGTAGAAACTTTTTGTTGATGCTCAGCTAAACGCGCACCATATTCAATAATTTTTGCAACCGCGCTATTATCAAAGTGACGCATTTTTTCTTCGCGACAAACCATGCCAATAAACTGTGCATATTGATTTTGTGCAGCTTCATCCCAAGCCATATGCGTTGCAAAATCTGCTTTAACTTTGAATAGCTCTCTAAATTCTGGATCATATTCATAAATTAAATAATAAAGCATTTGGTCGCCAATTAAGATTACTTTGACATCAAGTGGGATTGGTTCTGGTTCAAGTGTCCGCGTCACAAAAGCTCCCAATGTTTCCATCATACTTTCAATCACAATCTCACGATTTTTAAGCGCGCGTTTTAACATTTCCCATGCCATGGGTTTTTTTAAAACATCATAAATATCCAAAATCAGATACCCACCATTTGCACGATGCAAAGCTCCACCTTTTATCATACGAAAGTTTGTGATCAAAGCACCAAAATATCCTTGCTGTTCAATACGGCCAATTAAATTTGGTGCAATTGGATTTTTTTCGACAACAATTGGGGCGCCTTTTGTGTCACTATTGTCAACGACGAGATTTACTCGATATTCTTCAAAAGTTGATTCGCCCCCGCCACCCATCATCATTAATCGTTCTTGCAAAGCAGATTCTTCTGATTGTTTAACTCGCTTAAAAGCCTGCACGTTTTTCAAAAGATGTGCACGCACATCAGCTAAATAATTAATCACCACCGTAAAATCTTTATACTTATCTTTTAAAGCATCGATTATGTGATTCACTGCAAAACCAACCACCTGTTGGTCTAAATCAATTATGCGCTGCCGCCCCTCTTTCTGTAGTTGCTCAAACTTGCGCATTGTTTCATGTAATTCATTAATTAATTCTTCTTGATTTGCTTCAAGCTCTGCGCGTTTCTTTTCAGAAAGCTCTGCGTGTTCTTGTTGTGTCAATGCCTTGCCATGTGCTACTGGAATTACCGCAAAACCATTTGGAGTTTGAATTAATTGAAAGCTGCGATCTTCGGCTTTTTTAGCTAACTCTTGCAATAATGCCTCAGACTTTGTTCTAAACTCTTTTTCGAATGACTCGCGTTCACGCTCATAGCTTTCCGCTTCAAATGCTTTTGGCACTTCGGTTTTAAGCTCAAGAACCAGTTGATCCATATCATCTCGAAATGCACGCCCCTTGCCTGCTGGCAACTCAAACTTTTTCGGCTTATCGTTGTTATCAAAATTATTAACATATAACCAATCAGATGGCGTTGGCTTATTTTTTACTTCTTTTTCCAGATACTTACGAACAGTTGTAGCTTTGCCAGTTCCAGTCGGGCCAAGCGCAAATACATGATATCCATGATCTTTAATATCTAAGCCAAACATTAATGCATGCACTGCACGGTTTTGCCCAACAATTTCTTTAAGTTCAGGTAGCTCTTTAGAATGCTTGAACTTAAATGTCTTCGGATCACAGATACGGCGTAGTTGCTGAAAAGATAATGGTGTGGCAAAAGTATGTTTTTGAATCTTCTCTGTTTTCATAGTTCCCTTCTCTATGGCTGATTGATAATTAAAATTGGCTCGACTTCAAAACCTGCAGGTTAACAAACCCCTGAACAAGGCTTTACTGTATTATCCTATATTTAATATATCCCTGACAATACCTAACTGCATTAATAATATGTAAATTTTAAGCAATTTGCATGATATTTTGCTCTTTTAAAGCTCAAAATATTTTTTGCAAAGAACATTTGACACACCTTGCTGCAATCTGCAGAATATAAGAAAAATCGATTTGCAATTTTATAAACATTTGGGACGTCGCCAAGTTGGTAAGGCACGGGGTTTTGATCCCCGCATTCCCAGGTTCGAGTCCTGGCGTCCCAGCCAATTTTTAAATAGAATTTTATAATCACTAATATCACACACGAGCTCTATGGACCACTCATTAAAAAATATGAAAATTTTTTCCGGCAACGCTAATATTCCGTTAGCTAAAAAAGTCGCTGACCATTTAGAATTACCTCTTGGTAAAGCCATCGTTGGAAAATTTAGTGACGGCGAAACCATGGTAGAGATTTTAGAAAATGTTCGTGGCCATGACACTTTTATCGTGCAACCAACTTGTGCACCAACCAATGATAATTTGATGGAACTGGTAGTCATGGCTGATGCATTGCGTCGTTCTTCTGCTGCAAGCATCACCGCGGTTATTCCATATTTTGGTTATGCAAGACAAGATCGACGTGTTAGATCATCAAGAGTCCCAATCAGCGCTAAAGTTGTTGCTGATGTAATGACCGCAGTTGGTATTTCGCGAGTTATCACCATTGATTTACATGCAGATCAAATTCAAGGGTTCTTTTATATTCCTGTTGATAACGTTTATGGTACGCCGGTGATGTTCGATGACATCCACAAGAAAAAATTTCACGATATGATTATTGTTTCACCAGATGTTGGCGGTGTTGTGCGTGCTCGTGCTGTTGCAAAACGTTTAAATGATGTTGATTTAGCAATCATCGACAAAAGACGCCCACAACGCAATCAAGTTGAAGTTATGAATATTATCGGCGATGTGCAAGATCGCGATTGCATTATTATGGATGATATCGTTGATACTGCCGGCACAATTTGCCAAGCTGCTGCTGCACTCAAGCAAAAAGGCGCACGCTCTGTCACAGCATATTGCACACATCCGGTTTTATCTGGGACAGGAATTGAAAACATAACAAATTCGAGCCTAGCAGAAGTCGTAATAACAGACACTATTCCATTAAGCCAAAAAGCACTTGAATGCAAAAAAATTAGGGTTTTAAGTATTGGTCAATTACTCGCAGAAACGATAAGGCGAGTTAATACCAAGGGTTCGGTAAGCTCATTATTTCCAGATTAAAAGTTGCATTTTAAAAATCAAAATTCCAAGGAGGTCCATATGCCATTTGAACTAATACAATTACCATTTGCAAAAGATGCATTAGCGCCATATATTTCAGCAGAAACGATTGATTTTCATTATGGAAAGCATCATCAAGCTTACGTGAATAATCTAAATCAACTAATTCAAAAAACTGAATTTGAATTTTTGACATTGCCCGACATTATTAAATCAGCAAAAGGTCCGATTTTTAACAATGCTGCACAAATTTGGAACCATACTTTTTATTGGAATTGTTTACACAAAAGTAATGGCGAACAATTGTCAGAGCAATTTGCAAGCGCAATTAATAAAACATTTGGTTCGCTGGAAAAATTTAAAGAGGCATTTACTAAAGCCGCGGTAGGTTTGTTTGGATCTGGCTGGGTCTGGTTAGTAAAAGATCCGAATAATTTTTTATCAATTGTTAGCACCAGCAATGCTGACAACCCCCTGACAAAAAACCAGAAACCACTTTTAACTTGCGACGTGTGGGAACATGCTTATTATATAGATTATCGCAATGCTCGCGCTAAATATATCGAAGCATTTTGGCACATCGTAAATTGGGATTTCGTCAGCCAAAATTTTTAATTCGGGTTTTCAAGACTGAGTTTTCCGGTATTAAAATCGTAGGCGAAGATTTCGGCGTAGCGACCCCATTCAATAACCACTTTTAATACTTCATTTGCAGCGTCTTCGCTCAAGTAATCTTCAAGCTCGCTTAAAAAACGCTCTTCAGATGCATGGTGTTCCGGGCGTTCGTCTAAGATACGCCGAATATAACGCGCTAATGGCACGTAGCTTAAAAGGTGATGCGCAAAAATCTTTTTCCGCTCAAGAATATCAGCATCAGCAAATGCTTTGCCCATCGCATTTAATTCAATATCACCCTTTGAAACCTGAGCAAATCGTAATATTTCTAAAGATTCAGTGATTGGAAATAAATCGTCAACATTCAAATGTAATTCATCAGCGATAAGCGGTAAATCAACTTTTTTATCCTGGTAGATAGGTTCATGCAACATATCAACCAACCCTGTGATTTCAGAAATTTG
This sequence comes from Gammaproteobacteria bacterium, assembly GCA_023480665.1. Taxonomy (GTDB): domain Bacteria; phylum Pseudomonadota; class Gammaproteobacteria; order UBA9339; family UBA9339; genus JAMCWR01. The sequence continues at coordinate 32,510 of JAMCWR010000001.1, read as the reverse complement.
CACATTAGGTAAGCGATAACCAAGGCCAATAGTTTTATAACGATACGCTGCACCAACATCAACCGCCGAAGTTGTCATAAAAGTATAAATGTTATCAATCAACAACCGATATTTTGGATCTTGATCATCACGTGGATGTGGAATCTCAACCTTTAATTCGGTGCGCACATTGCCGGGGTTGCTGCCAAAAACAATAATCCGATCCGCTAAAAAAGCCGCTTCATCGATATTATGAGTAACAAGTAAAATATTTTTTATTTTAGTTTTTTTCGATTGCCACAAATCTAATAAATCGCTGCGTAAGTTTTCCGCAGTTAATACATCTAATGCTGAAAAAGGTTCGTCCATTAATAACACTTCTGGGTCAACCACCAAAGCACGAGCAAAACCAACGCGCTGCCGCATACCGCCAGATAGTTCTTTTGGATAAGCAGATTCAAAACCATCCAAACCTACGATATCAATTGTTTGCACAGCACGGCTACGACGCTCTTCTCTAGAGATACCCTGTGCCTCAAGACCTAATTCAACATTTTGCAAAACTGTTAACCAAGGCATCAATGCGAAGCTTTGAAACACCATCGCCAAACCTTGCACAGGGCCAGCAATTTGTTTCCCACGATAACAAACTTTACCAGCAGATGGTTTAATCAAACCAGCAATAATTCTCAATAAGGTTGATTTCCCAGAACCAGACTTCCCAAGCAACGCCACAATTTCGCCTTCAAATAGTTCAAGATTTACCTCATCCAATACCAATAAATCTTGTCGATTATCTTTTTTGAATGACTTTTTGACATTTTTTACCTGAATAATTTGTTGTTGTGTGGTAGCCATATTTTCTACTCTAATCAAGTTTAAATCTCTCTACAGCCAAATTATATAATGGCCGCCATACAAGTCGATTCACAATAAACACTAATAAACACATAACAATCGTACCTAAAGCAATTCTTTGAAAATCACCTCTAGCAGTATGCTCGGCAATATAAGCGCCAAGGCCAGTAGCGCGTAGTTTAACTGCGCCCCAATTAATAACCTCGGCAACAATACTAGCGTTCCAAGCACCGCCCGCAGCTGTAATTGCCCCCGTAATAAAATATGGCGCAATCCCAGGTAAAACTAAGCGCCGCCACCATAGCCAACCCCTCACTCGAAAATTTGCCGCAGCCAGCTTTAGTTCTTTTGGTAATGCACTTGCACCTGCAATAACATTAAATAAAATATACCACTGCGTGCCAAGCACCATTAATGGCGCAACCCAAATCTCAACATTTAAGCACCATTTAACTACTAGCATGGCTACAATTGGAAATAGTAAATTTGCTGGGAATGCCGCTAAAAATTGGACAATGGGTTGCACCTTGGTAGCAATCCGCGGTCTAAGCCCGACCCAAACCCCAACTGGTACCCAAATTAATGATGAAATACCGATCAAAACCATTACTCGAATTCCAGTAAAAATCCCAAGTAAAAATGCGTGTTCAATTTCAGCAAAATCCACTTTTGAAAAAATAAACTTCCCCACAGCAAAAAAAGCAAATATAAAAACAGCAGCAACTGCAACATAATAAACCACAACCGGACTAATGCGAAAACGCCGCGAAGATTTTTTCGCTATTTCAACAGTACTACGCCAATTAAAAATTGACAAATTAATGAATATATTTCCAAACGCAGAAAATAGCGCGCTAGATCGCCTCAATAATTTAGTTTGTTGAAACAACGATACAATCCATGCTCGTGACGACTCTACATCTTCATCTTGTTCTTCTTTAAACCTTTCAATCCAATATACAAGCGGCCGAAATAATAATTGATCATATAAAAAAATAACTATTAACATAGCAATAATTGCGTAGATAATTGCTGTAGAATTTGCCTGCTCAATCGCAAGTGCAATATAAGAACCAATCCCCGGCAAAGTAATGTTTTGATTTGCAACCGAGATCGCTTCTGATGCAGTTACAAAAAACCAACTGCCAGACATCGACATCATCATATTCCATAATAACCCTTGCATCGAAAATGGTACTTCGATTCGCCAAAAACGTTGCCAAGCTGATAGTCGAAAAATATTTGCCGCCTCTTCTAAATCATTTGGAACAGTTTTTACTCCTTGATAAAAACTTAAGGTCATATTCCAAACTTGCGAAGTAAAAATTACAAAAATCGAAGCACACTCTGGACCAAACATGCTATTTGGAAACAGTAAAATAAAACCTGTTACTGAAATTGATAAAAAACTTAGAATCGGCACCGATTGTAAAATATCAATGATTGGAATAATTAAGCGCTCTGCATGTTTATTTTTTGCCGCCCAAGTACCAAAAATAAATGTGAAAATAAGCGAGCATAATAACGCGATAAACATGCGTAAAACTGTGCGAAATGCATAAGCTGGTAAGTTTGATGGGGCTAGCGATAACGGTATTGCTTCGCCAACATGATAGGTGGCGGTCATCTGTTTTGCGCTCCAAGCAAGCATCACAATTAATGCAAAAACTAGCACCAAAGCAATTGCATCCCAATAATTTGGGATCGCCCAAGTGGTAACTTCGTTCTTTGTATATGCAGGTTCTCGGAAAAAAGCCATAAAAAACAAACCGTTAAATTTAAAATTGGCAATTTAAGTTGAAATCATACTCGCTTTAAAAAATCTGAACAATAGAAAAATTTTGTCTTGATGCATTTGAAGTTTAATTATAACTCGTTAGAATAGCATCAGTATTTTAGTTTTTAATAATGCTAAAAACAATTGCTCAATTATGCAGAAAAAATTAAACTACTACCCGAGGAAACAAAAATAAAGGTAAAAAATATGCAAGATGACGGAAATCTATCTTCACCAAAAGCTCGAGGTAAAAGACTTAGACTTCTCAGAAGAATGTCTGGCCTAACCCTAAATCAATTAGCCGATAAATATGACATCGGTATTTCAACAATAAAATATTGGGAATGCGCAAAAAGCGAAGGCTTGAGCGCAAAGGGCGCAAAAAAAATTCTTAGCGCAATGTTGCAGGAAGGCATTAACGTTTCATTTATGTGGCTAATGTACGGGGTGGGTTTACCTCCGCATTTTATTGATGCGCGCTTCTGTAACCAAGAACTAACGAATAGTTTAAATAATTCATCTTCGTTAGAATCTGAGGCTTCAATTACTGACGAAATTTCACTGTTTTGTAATAAAATCCCAAATTCTATTACCTTGACTATTTTTGATGATAGCATGGAACCGCTGTTTACTTCTGGTGATGGTGTTGGTGGGAAACGCCTCTATGGCAGCGATCTTACAAAAGCTATTGGAAAAAATTGCATTATTGAAACAGCAGATAATCAAATTATTTGCCGCAAAATTGCGCAAGGTAATGGTGCAGAAAATTTTAATCTTTTTAGTATTAACCCTCACACCGTTGCAAACCCACCATTTCTTTATGATGTAAAAATTGTCAGTGCTGCACCAATTGTACGCATCTGGAAAAGATTTTGGTAAGGTTTGAATTTGTAAATATCGTATTATTCATGGTTTAAAGATGGGTCTGCGCGAAAAAGAAAAAGCTCGTGCTTGATCTAACCTATCCATTAATTGTTGAAAAAATTTAACAATGTCAACATTGCTTCTTGAACAACTTAATGATGCACAACAAAAAGCGGTCTGCTCAAGCCAAAAAAATCTATTGGTATTAGCAGGGGCTGGCAGTGGCAAAACTCGCGTCCTGGTGCATAAAATTGCCTGGCTATTACAAAATGGTGCCAATCCATATAATATTCTCGCGGTAACATTTACAAATAAAGCAGCAAATGAAATGCGCTCACGCCTAGAAAGCATGCTGCAAATTCCCTTGCAACACATGTGGGTTGGTACGTTTCATGGGTTAGCGCATCGTCTACTTCGCCAACATTTTGCCGAAGCGAATCTCAAACAAAATTTTCAAATCATTGACGCTGATGATCAATTGCGTTTAATAAAACGCATCCATAAAACTCTGGGCTTAGATCAAGAGAAATGGCCACCAAAGCAATCGCAAACAGTTATTAATTCATGCAAAGACCAGGGCCTCCGCGTGGCACAATTAAACAATACTATCAATGCCACTTTACTAAAAGTGTATCAACAATATGAAGAAATTTGCAATCAAAGCGCGCTGGTTGATTTTGGGGAATTATTATTGCGCTCATATGAGTTATTTGAAAACAACCAAACAATTCTCACCAGTTATCGCGCACGTTTTCAAAATATTTTAATAGATGAATTTCAAGATACCAACACCCTACAATATTCGTGGGTTAAAATCCTCGCAAAAAATAATGCAAATCTGACAGTTGTTGGTGATGATGATCAATCAATTTACAGCTGGCGCGGCGCAAATACTGCAAATATGCATAATTTAAAGCATGATTACCCGAATATTGAAATTATTCGCTTAGAACAAAACTATCGTTCTACTGCCAATATTTTAACTGCAGCAAATGCTGTTATTGCCAATAACCATAATCGTCTTGGAAAAAATTTATGGACCACTGGCGCAAAAGGTGAGCTAATTGGCTTATACACTGCATACAACGAAACTGAAGAAGCAAAATATATCGCAGAAAAAGCTCGGGGCTGGCTTGATGCTGGCCATAGCGCAAATGAAATTGCAGTCTTGTACCGCTCAAACGCGCAATCCCGTAATATTGAAGAACAATTACTTCTAGCAAATATACCCTATCAGATTTATGGGGGTTTAAGGTTTTTTGAACGCGCAGAAATTAAAGATGCGCTTGCATATTTACGCCTGATCGCAAATCATGAAGATGACGCGGCATATGAAAGAGTAATTAACATTCCAACACGCGGCATCGGTGAAGCTACTCTTTTATTAATTCGAAATTATGCGCGGAATAACCATTGCTCAATGTGGCAAGCAAGCAAAATCATGGTGCAAGAAAACTTACTTGCACCTCGTGCAAAAAATGCCATCTGTGCTTTTATGCAAATACTTATCCAAGCAAAAGAACAAATTTCTCTGCAAAATTTGCCTGAATTAATCAATTACATTATAAATGCAAGTAATCTACGCATGCATTACGCAAAAGATCCATCAGAGCGCCAGCTAACTCGCCTCGAAAATTTAGATGAACTTATAACAGCGACTAAACAATTTTCACAAAATATTACTGCAGAAGATAACCAAGAAATGCTTAATGCTTTTTTGGCGCATACTGCGCTTGAATCACGTGAAATGCTTGCTGAGAATAACACGGCATGTGTACAATTAATGACCCTACATTCTGCAAAAGGCCTCGAATTTCCTCTGGTTTTTTTATGCGGCATGGAAGAAGGTTTGTTTCCACATATCATGTCGATGGGAAGCGAAAGCGAGCTCGAGGAGGAACGTCGCTTGTGTTATGTTGGTATGACGCGTGCAATGCAAAAGCTCTGGTTATTAAATGCTAAATCAAGATTAATGCATGGCACAACTAATTACCGACGTCCTTCGCGTTTTCTCCAAGAAATTCCGCGCGATCTGCTCGAGGTTGATGATCTCAATTTTGACATTCCAGAAACTCCAGAAAAGTCCTCAACATTTAAAATTTATCACACACCAACTTGTTCTGAAGCAAGTGCGGGTGGTTTTAAACTTGGGCAAAAAGTTAACCATGAAGTTTTTGGTGAAGGCGTGGTCACAAATTTTGAAGGCCACGGCGATGGCTTTTTGGTGCAGATCAAATTTGCACGCTTTGGATATAAGTGGCTCTCTCCACTTTTTGCAAAATTTACTTAAAAAAACAAAGGCGCATTGGGAATGAATGCGCCTTTGTTTATAAAAAACCTACTCAGTAATTGTTATTGATGGGGCAATCAATGTCGACGATACATAATTATTCGGGCCAGTACCGCTATTGCTTAAATTACTCCAACCATAAGTAGAAGTATTAAGTATTGATATATTATAGGCGGTTACGCCACCTACTGCAGTAAATTGACCCCCAACATACATATCTGTACCATCCTTCACAAATGAGAATACAAAGCCAGAATTAATTCCACCAGATAAATTATCCCAACTTGTACCATTCCATTTTGCTAATGAACTTGCTGTAACACCACCGGCGGCAATAAAACCACCACCAACATACATGTCAGTGCCATTGAATGCTATTGCTCTAACACCAGCGCCACCAACCCCAATATCATTAGAGCTAAAGTTACTCCACGCAGCCCCATCCCATTTTGCAATGCGGGTTACATTGACCCCACTAATTGAAGTAAAGGTGCCACCTGCATATAAGTCTGTTCCGTTAAACGCTAATGAATAAACAGGCTTGTTTGCGCCAGAAGCACCAATTGTGCTCCATCCAGAAGTACTATTCCATCTTGAGATATTAGCTGCCGGAGAATTAAAAGCTCCACCAGCATATAAACTATCTCCTGCAAATAAAAGCTTATAAACTGAACCATCTGTTCCGCTTCCTAATGCACTCCAGCTTGTGCCATCCCATTTCGCAGTATAATTCACAAGCAAACCTTTCCCATCGGTCTGAATCACATTAGAAAATGTTCCACCAACAAATAACTCTGTACCATTAACCGCAAGCGTCCATACAATATTATCAGTTCCATTACCCACATCAAACCAAGTGGCGCCGTTCCATCTTGAAATATTGTTTGCAACAGATGTAGTGGTATTAACCTTAAAGTCTCCGCCCGCAACCAGATCTCCCTGGTATAATGCCAAAGTTCGTACAAGAGCAGGGCTGGACGAAGCATTTGTAATCTCTGTATGAAAATCAAACGCCCAACCACCAATAACGCCAGCAGTCCCAGTCCATCTAACAAGACAATTTTCCGCGGAGTCATTTACTTGTGTAAAATAACCACCTAAATATAATGAATTATCGTAATGCACTTTTAGTGTTTTATTTGCACTTAGAATTGTGCCACTACCAGTTGTATTGTAATTAAATGTTACGGTAGCATTTGAAGTGTTGTTGTAAGTTAGGCCGGTGCTTTGATTGGCTTCAATATAAACATAACAAGATGCACTACTGTTTAATGTCATATTGGTACAGGTGGAATTATAATAACAACCTGCGCCTGGGTTACAATTCTTTACTAATGCAGAATCAAGAGTCACACTAAAATTAGTTATATTAATATTATCTAAAAGATTGTTTGTAATTAAAATTGGTTTTGTCATTAAATGCGAATTGGCATTCGTTGTGCTCTCAGGTTCAATCGACACAATTGGCGTCCCGATAACAAGGCCACCTGTATTGCAGGTTGCGCCATATGATGCAATTGTAAGATTATTACCAACAACATGTATCCCCAAAACACCATTCCCAAAAAAGTTACTGCCATTATTTAGGTATGTTGTCCAAGAAATATTGCTACCACTAATACTGCCAACTGAAACCCCGCCCTTACTAATACTATTTAACAAATATTTGTTCGAATGTTTGCAGTCTTTTATGGTTTTTTCAAAGTTTTCTAAGAAGTTACTATTTTTAGTAAGGTTTGATTGAAATGACGAAATATATACTTTGGTTCCTTCGACATCGATACCAGTAATAAAATCGCCAGACCAATTCGCAACGGTAGAATTGTTATAATGAGTTACCCAAGTTGACCCACCATTGAAGCTCACATATAAACCATCAGTTTTTCTTGCAGCAAAAACAACGTCATCTGATAAATAAGTAGCATATATGTTAGTAATATTGGTAAGGTTTGAAACATTAGTCCAGTTAACTGTATCTGAAAAACTGCAATTGTGAATTGAGTTATCGCATTTAAATATACCGCTATTTGTAGCTAAATAAAATCTGGAATTATTCGTGGTTGGGGTAGTTACACCTGAAATATCATTCATGGTGAGATTTACTTCAGGCTGCACGGGAACCCAGCTATAACTTCCAGAACTATTTGTACTTATATATAAAGTATCATTGGTACCGCCAGTGATATTTTCTCTTTTAATATAAAATTTATCAGGACGAGTTGGTTCATTTACTCCTGCATCAAAAAATGCAATATCATGCCCAGTAGTATTATCCAAGGTAAAATTAGATTGGCTAGCACAAGTACTAAAATTCATGCGTATAGTGGTATTTACAGTTGGTGAATACACATGGGTATCATTTGAATCTAAATTTATACTAAGCCTTGAAGCTATTGGTGGTGGTGTAGCATTATTTAATAAGTTACATGCCGTCCAATTTACAGTTGCGTTATATAGTTCGTTTACTTGCGTGGCATAAAACCTGGTGCCTTCAAGCGTTGAATTTTCATATCTTGCGGCTACAAAGATACATGCATTACCATTAGGACAATTTGCTACATCAGTAACAATCTTTGCATCCCAGACATCAACTTGGTGTGATTCCGCGCCAGTAGAATTAATTACATACTTTGTAAAATTATAAGCATTGGCATAAGCGGTATCAAAAATAAAGATGCTAATGAGAAAAAGAAAAATCCACGAAAGTTTTTTCATATAATTGTCCTTAAAAATGTGTTCTAAATATTTTATTTTGGCATTTTAACAAATAAATTTCATCTATGTCTAATTAATTTACTAGTGGCATTAATTTAAAAAACTTGGTAATATTTGCAAACAAAATTATTCTTTGTTTTATAAATAATTTAGGGATATAACAATGGAAGAGCAAGTACTAACGTTTAAAGATAAAAAAGCATACTCAAAGCCAGAATTAATTATTATCGACTTAAATGAAAAAAATGCGCTTGCTGCTGTTCCTTGCAATACACCCGATGATGACACTTGTAAAGAAGGCCAATATATAGGCTGCACTTCATAATTCTAGCTAATATTTTTCCCTACCGTAAAAACCTCATGATGCGCATTTAGAATATCTTTTGCTGGTAAAGCTTTTTTCCCTGGGAATTGCAACTGTAAAATGCGTAAAATCCCGCTGCTGGTTCCAACATCAATTCCATCTGCATTTGCCTGAATAATTTCGCCGGGTTTAATCTCCGCTTCTGTTGCAATTGGGAGTGTTTGCCAAACACGAATAATTTCGCCATTAATTTCTGTATAAGCTATCGGCCAAGGATTAAAGGCACGAACCATGCGATCAAGCTCAATCGCAGAAAGCCGCCAATTTAATTTTGCTTCGGTTTTAACAATCTTTTTTGCATAGGTGCTTTGTGCATCATTTTGCGGCATCGCCTTTAAAGTACCAGCTTCGATCTCGTCTAACGCCACTAATAATAATTTTGCGCCAAGTTCACTTGTCTTTTGTAGCAACATTTTTGTGGTATCAAATGGCGATACTGCGAGTTTTTCTTGGATTAAAATCCCACCAGTATCATAACCTTCATCCATTTGCATGATAGTTACCCCAATCTCACTATCTCCGGCTAAAAGCGCCCTTTGAATTGGAGCTGCGCCACGCCAACGCGGTAGTAGCGACGGGTGCAAATTAATGCAACCAAATCGCGGCGTTTCTAAAATAGTTTTAGGTACAAGCACACCATATGCTACATCAACTAATATATCTGCTTGAAACTCTTTAAATTGTTTTTGCAAAACAAATTCGCGCAGCGTTTCTGGTTCTAAAACAGTTAAATTATTTTTAAGCGCGAATTGTTTAACTGGAGTCGGCGTGAGTTTTAAACCACGGCCGCTTGGTTTATCAGGTTGCGTATAAACGGCGCACACCTGATGTCTTGATTCAAGCAAAGCTTTTAATGTGGGCACTGCAAATTGTGGAGTACCAGCAAAAATTATTTTCAAGTTAATTCACTTATTATTGAGCAGCAACAGTAATTGTTTGAGCAAATAACAATGCATTCACCGTACCATTTACACCATCAGAGCTACTGTTAGTTATATTGCTCCAACCCGTAGTACTATTCCATACGGAAATATTATTTGCGCCACTTCCACCAGCCTGAGTATAATTTCCACCAACATATAAAGAATTATTATAGAGCGCGAGTGCATTTACTTGACCATTTGTTCCGCTACTACTTAAGTTGTTCCAGGCTGTGCCATTCCATAAGACAACGTTATCTGCATTGACACTGCTATTTGCTTGAGTAAAAGCGCCACCAACAAATAAATCCGTCCCATTTAACAATAATGCAAATACGTTACCGTTAACACCGCCACTAAAGGATACCCACTCAGTTCCATTCCATTGCGCTAAATGCTGCCCAGGTGTAGTAAATTCACCACCAGCATAAAGAGCTAGCGGTGACAAACTACCTGCAAAAACATTTACAGGGCCATTTAATGTAGAGCCCATACTACTCCAGGTGAAATTAATATTATCCCACACTGCAGCATAGTCCGCTGAAACACTGCTATTTACCTGAGTAAACTTACCGCCAACATATAAAAATGTGTAATTAACTCCGTCACTATTTTCCAGTAAAGCATTTACAGTATTATTCACAGCGTCATGATAAACATCCCAGCCACCAGTGAATGCATACCATACGGCTGTGTTATTGGCAGTAACATTGGTAGCGCTGTCATTACCAACTATAGTGAAATTTCCACCAACATATAAGTTACTAGATGTTCCACCAAATAATGCATTTACCGGGCCATTCGTGCCATTCATAGTACGCCAAAACCATCCGTCATACTTTGCAATATTAGTGGTATTCTTCCCTTCGATGATATCAAACAAAGTGAAATTCCCACCTGCAAACAAATCTGCATTATATTGCGCTAAAGCATTTATAACCTGTGGAGTGCCAGTAAAATTACCGGTACCAACAGAAAGCCAAATATTACCCCCATAGTAACCACCAATTGGTGGAGAAAAGTTTCCAGCAAAAAACAAACCTTGACTAAATTTCACATTAAATATCCGAGAAATTCCATTTGGTTGCGCTTTGGTTTTGGCTTTTGTTTTGTCACTACTTGCTAATGTGTAGTTAAATGACACCGTAACAGTTGAGTTAGACTCAAATGTAAGATCAGGATAAGATGAGTTCGCACCTAGCCAAATATAGCATTTATCACCAAATCCCAAAACAGTGTCATTTGCACACAGCGTAGAAACACCAGAACTAACAACGCCACAATCTGTGGCATTAGCACAAAGCTTTACTTGGCTCTCGTTAGATCTCAATATAGTTAAATCATGGATAGTGGCATTGTTGTAACTTTTACCTTCAATCACAATTGGGGCTGCAGAAAAATGCACATCAGGATGTGGCTGCAATTCAGTATAAATTGATGGCGCCGGAGTCATATGAACTATGCCACCTGAATTACATGTGTTTCCCAAAGAAGCAACATAAACTTGCCCATCTACAAAATCGCGATGTATACCCCAGGTTGCATTGCTAAAAAAATTACTGCCATTATAACTATCGGTCCAAGTTATTTGTTGGATATCATTTGATATATTTCCAATAGATACACCGCCTTTTTCGATGCTATTTAAAAAGTAGGCATTGCTACGCCTGCAATCCTTGATAATGTTATCAAAATTATCCAATAAACGACTATCCTGGCCAGTTAGAGTTGAATGAAATGAAGACACATAAACAATGCCGTCTTTTTCATCAATTCCAGTAATATATTCACCGGTGGGCAACGTTGAATTATTATAGGTAACCCAAGGAAAGCTTGTACTTGTATTATTATCGAAACCCACATGCAAACCATCTTTTGAGCCGGCAAGAATGGCAGTAAAAGAATAATATGAGCGAGCTATTAAGTATTTGGCATTAGTAATACTCCCATTAACCTGTGTCCAGTTCGCTGTTTCACATTGTGCCAATGAGAGATTACATCTATATATTCCATGATTCGTTGCAAGATAATAAATAGAAACGGGATCAAGAGTGGTTGAAGCAAGCGCAGGTGCAACAGCATACATCGTCTGATTCACGATTGTTGGGTCACTCACCGCAACCCAGCTATAATTACCCGAATTATTCACCCCGATGTATAAAGTATCATTTCCCGTTGTAGTGTTTGCTTGGATATAAAGTTTATCTGGATCGCCAACAGTATTATTATTCTCGTCAACGAACATTCTATTATAACCAGTGGTATTGCTAACACTGCCGTGGGTTGCAAGACAGGTAGTATAGTTTAATACTTCTGTGGTATTGTTTGTTGGAAGATAAACATGATTATTCCCTACATAACCAGCAAACTTAGCACTGACACCAAACCAACCCCCTATAGATGGTGTAGTCCCGTTATTCAATAAATTACATGCCTCCCAACTTGAGGCACCACTCAGATTAGTAGCATTGTTTGCGACATATACTCTAACCCCGGGAATAGAATTATTTTCATATCTTCCTGTAGCCCAAAGACAGTAATTCGTACTACTGCAATTAACATTATCCCAAACAGGTAAAACATCAAAAACATCAATCTGATGCGGAGATGCGCCAGTTGAATTAATAATGATTTTTTCGAAAGTATAATTGCCGTTATCTGCCGCATTAGCTTGATTGAAAATAAAAAACCCCGAGAAAGCTAATAGCAACCAAAAGATCTTTTTCATTGCGGTTATCCTTAAAATATATCTATTGGCAAATATTGTAACAGGGATGGATTAACCAAACAACAACACTTTAAATTCTGCTTGAAATTGTTTTATCAAAAACAATTTCACCACGACAAATGGTAAGCATAACCTCAAGATTTTCGTTGAGCACGGTAAGATCAGCGTCTTTGCCAATTGCAATGCTGCCCTTGCGGTCAAAAATTTTAAGTTTCTTAGCGGGATTTTCTGAAACCATTTTTATGGCTTCACCCAAGGTACAGTTTGTGTATTTAATTATGTTACGCAACGCCTGATCCATGGTAAGAATGCTTCCAGCCAAAGTTCCATTTGGGAGTTTTGCCGCGCCATTCTTTACAAAAACTTTTTGCCCACCTAATTCAAATTCACCATCACCCAAACCCTTTGCCCGCATCGCATCAGAAATTAAAATCACTCTCTCTGCGCCTTTTATTTTTAAAACTAATTTCAAAACGGCCGGATGAATATGTATGCCATCGGCAATAAGTTCAATAGTAACGGCATCATCCAATAGTAACGCCGTAATAGCATTTGGTTCGCGGTGATTAATACCACGCATAGCATTAAAAATATGCGTGACATGGTTTAAATGAACTGCGATAGCTTTTAAGCCAATCTCGTAATCAGCATCGCTGTGAGCAAAAGCAGCGCATATATTTTGTGAATAAAGATATTGCATGAATGGAATAGCATTTTCTAATTCAGGCGCTATGCTAACAATCTTAATTAACCCTGGTGCTAAATTTTGCCAATGCTTAAAAAGATTGATATCTGGTATAAGACAACGCGTAATTTGCTGTGCGCCAGCTTTTTTTGCAGAGATAAAAGGGCCTTCTAAATTAATGCCAACAATTTCTGCGCCAACAATCTTTTGTGTATTTTGTTTTTGTTTGTAGGCAAAAATAATCGCTAAAGCTTTATCAATTATTGCCGTTTCTACAGTCATCGTTGTTGGAAGAAAAGAGGTCACACCTTCTTTAACTAAAGCTGTACTTATATTTGTAAGGTTAGATGTATCTGTATCTAAAATATCACTGCCTGCAGCGCCATGTATATGTATATCAATAAATCCTGGCAACACATGCCAATTACTGGGGAGCTCTAGAACTTTTGCTGCAGATAATTTCTTTTCTTTACCTTCTGAAATTATAGATATTTTTTGTTTCTCAATAAAAATACTTGTAGCAAGAAGCGCGACATCTTCTGTATGAATTCTTGGGCCTTTGATTTGTAAACTTTGCATCATTTTCAAAAAGTTTCTGTGACTTTGTTTAAATTTTCTGGTGCATCTGGATTAAAACCACGCGCCACCGCAAGTTTTGCCACCATTGGATAAAAAGCCTGAATCGCCACGATTGGGTCTAAAATTGGATCTAAGCTCTCAGGTAGCGGAATTATAAATGTGGCAAGAGATGCTAGCTCTTCTTTTTTTATCAAAGATTCCGGGATAACCAAAAATGGTTTACCACCTAGCTTTTTTATTCTTTTTGATAAATCTAAAATACCATTTAATGTTACATCATTTTGCGCAAATAAAAGATAAGGATGATTTTTTTTCACCAAAGTAAATGGTCCGTGCATGATTTCAGCCGCGCTAAAAGCTTCAGCTTGAATGGAGGCGGTTTCTTTAAATTTTAAAGCCGCCTCCTCTGCGATTGGGAACCCAAAACCCCGTGCAATCACAAAGGTGCGATTTATATTTTTAAATTCAGTTAATGCAGAAGCAAAACGGTGATCGCTTAAAGCCATACATAAACATTTTGGAAGTTTTGATAACTCTAAAAGTAGCTGGGTATTTTTTGAAAATATCGCAGTAAAATGTGCTAATGCAGAAAGCGAGAGAATATAACTTTTTGTGGCAGCTACAGATTTTTCTTCACCCGCACATATTGGGATAACAAACTCAGCGGCTTTTGCCAGCGGTGAATCGGTATGATTCACAATTGCAACTGTAACGGCCCCAGTTTCACGCGCCATTTCAAGCATTTTGCAAATATCAGGGCTTTTACCAGATTGAGAAATAGCAATAACTAAAGCGTTTTTTAGAGCTAAATTTGCCTTATAAACTGTTACTACTGATGGGGCAGCTGAAGCGGTAACAAGACCTAATTGAGTTTCTAATAAATATTTAGCATAAGTGCAGGCATTGTCTGAGCTGCCGCGGCCAATAGTAATTGCAAAGAGAGGTAAATTTTGCTGCAGTCTCTTACATAAAGCTTCTAATTTTGGCTGGTTTAACTCAAGCTGCTTTGTAATCAGCTCTGGAACTTCTCGCGCCTCTTTTTCCATTACGCTTAATTTAATCATGTTATTTTTTGCTTTCATATTTGAAATACGCGGACAATGTAATTTTTTATGGATCTCTTTTTAGAATGTGTGGACTTTGTAATTGTTTCACAATAATACAAAGAACAAGCACCGAGCACGCAAATAGGATTTGCCGGTGTGCGCAGCAAAAATAAAGCGCAGGTCGAGGGACGAGACCGAGCCATTTTGCGGAGCATACCGGCAAAGCCTTGCGTGCGGGGTTTATTATTCCACAAATTTCTAAACTGAACGGTTTTCATTTTCCTTGTACATGCTTTTTTAGCATTAAAATAGCGCCTTTAGCTGCATCATATTTTGGTGGAACAAGTCGCGTTTTTAAATTTACATCAAGCCATGGCTCAACAAAAGATGCAACACCCCCAAACAACGCACATGGCAAAGTTACATTATTTTCACTGCGTTTTACTAGCGCCGCTGCAACAGCATCAACATATTTTGCCGCACGCTTAATCAAATTCATGGCAATAGGATCTTCTTTTGGAATATGCGCTAAAACTAAAGGAGCGATCTCCGCAAATTGCGTGGGCTTTGCAGCATTTGCCCAAGTTATTAATTTTGGTAAAGACCGATCAAACTTTTGAAAAATATCATCTAAGAGTTTCGAATCAGAATCTATTCTGCCATCGAGCCACATAAATGTGAAGCTAATCGCTTTTAATCCGAGCCACGCGCCACTGCCCTGATCATCATGCGGAAAGCCAAAGCCACTTACTTGGATTATTTTCTCGCCTTGAATTTCAACCCCAGAAACACCGGTGCCAACAATAATAATTGCGCCATCACAACCTGCATGCGCGCCTAAACACGCAGTGTAAGAATCTTGTTTGACAACTAATGTTTGAAAAGGATGTTTGGTGTTTATAAATTCTTGATAACACTCTTCAATCTCGCAACCCGTCAAACCCATCCCAGCATGAAAACGCAAAGACTTATCTTCTAAATTTATTCCTTTTGTAGATAAGGCTTTATTTATAGCGTTTAAAATAGTTTGCCAAGCTTTTTTTGTATCAAATCTTATAGTGGCAGCACCAACATATGCTTCACCCAAAAAATTCTCAAGGTTATCTTCGATCACCACTTTTGTTTTAGTAGCTCCAGCATCTACTCCAATAAAAATGTCGTGCGTTGTCGTCATGTGTTAGCTTGAACTTTTGGTTTTTGGAATGAGCTTCTCATAAAATAATTGAATTTCCTCCAAAGTTTTATTTTTGGTTTCAGGCAGTAAAAATGTTGCGACCAGGAAATAAACAACCGTACAACCCGCAAATAAAAAGTATGATCCACTCATACCTAAAAATTGTTGCAGAGGTAAAAATAAAGTTGAAAGCAGCGCTGAAGTAAGCGAATTTAAAAATAATGCCAAAGCAAGCCCCTTACCACGAACTTTAGTTGGCAGTAATTCTGACATAGCAAGCCAAACAACTGCGCCAGGACCAATGGCAAAAAAGAAAATATAAGTAATTAGCCCAGCAAAAGAAAGTTGCGCCTGAGTTTGTTCCGCAAATCCCAAATACGGCAAAAATCCTAAAAATAAATAAGCAATGATAATTCCGGATGTACCAGTAATTAGGAGTTTACGTCTACCAAAGCGATCAATTAGAAAAAACGCGAGTATCGTAGTTAAAAAATTTACTGATCCAATACCAATTGTGCCAAACATGGAAAACACATCCGAGTGAAACCCAGCTTTTTTAATGATAAGCGGTGCATATTGCAACAAAACATTAATCGCAGTGAGCTGATTACAAATGGCAATAGCAAGTGAAACAAAAAGCGGTAGCCATAAATTTCGCGCAAAGAGCGCACGCCAACTTTCTTTGGTGGTTTTTAGCGCAGTCTCAATCTGCTCGAGTTCGAGTTCGATTTTGCTTTCATCTATACTTTGAGTTTTCAGTAAAACTTTTTCAGCATCATTTCTGCGGTTTTTTGATAAAAGCCAACGCGGAGTTTCCGGCAAAAACAGCATGCTTATTAATAAAATTGCCACGGGGATTAAAATCACCGCAAACATGGCCCGCCAATTCCCAGAGGGGGTGAATAATAGATCGATAAAATAAGCAAAAACAATGCCAAAAGTAAGTAGCAATTGAAAAGTAGTGATGCTACGCCCGCGAATATTTGCCGGCGCAATTTCAGATAGATATAAAGGAACAGCAACTGAAACTATACCAACCCCAACACCAAGCAACAAACGCGCAGAAAAAAGCATGGCAAAACTTTGTGCAGATAAAATACAGATAATCCCAACTGCAAATATCGAACAAGCAGCTATGATCATAGTCTTACGACCAAAGCTATCTGCTAATTGCCCAGCAACTAATGTGCTGACCATACAACCGCTGAGCATTCCTCCAACAATAACGCCCAATTGGCTTTGCGTCATCGGAATAGATTTTTGAATAAAAAGCATCGCGCCTGAAATTACGCCGATGTCATATCCATATAAAATTCCTCCCAAACCAGCGCAAGCAATTATAAAAAAAGTAAATGAGTTCACAGTTTTCATAGCATCTCCTTAGGTTTTTTAATTATCTTTTTATATCACTAAGCAATTTAGTAATTTTTTTCAAGAAGCGAGATTTTTTTAAGGGAGATAGTCTATCAATATAGAGCATTCCATTTAAGTGGTCTAACTCATGTTGAATACAGCGGGCAAAATAATCTTCGGCAATAAATTCAATCAATTCACCTGTGCGATCTTGTGCTTTCACTTGCACTTTTTGCGATCTCTCTACAACAGCATTTATTTCTGCAGGATAAACCGACATGCACCCTTCTACATCGGAAACCTTCCCTGAAGCGGAAATAATTTCTGGATTAACCAAGCATATTACTTCACCCGGATTTACTGGTGAATTTATTACAGTAATGCTTGGTGGGATATCAATTGCAAGCTGGGTGGCAGCAAGCGCGGCACAATTTGAGGTGTGCGCCAGTGTTTCTATCATATCAGCGATAATTTGCTGCACACGCGGGTCTTTCACATCTTTGACTCGGTATGCTTTGCGCTTTAAAAGCGGATTTGGATATTGAATTATTTTTAAAATTGCCATATTAATTTGATTTTAGCATATGATACATAAAAAGCAGCACAAAATTTCAATTATCTTATCTCGGGGACGCCATGTTTTGCGAAAAAAGCATTTGATTATATGTGGATTTTTTCAAACTAGCCGGGTCTGAGATAGGTGTGGTAGTCTTAATAATTCTTTAATAAATGTTGCTTATAATGTTGTTTATGAGCTTCACTGAATAATTAAAAAAATATCCGCACAGAATATTTTTTGTCTATAATTTAACTTGAGAATAATATGCCAACTGAGGTCTGTTTTTACCAAAAACTATTACCTAGAGATAGTGTTCTTGTAAGCGTACAAGTGAAGCTTGATTTTAATGACATAAAGATTTTTGGTGAACAAGCACACTCAAGCTCAAGCGCGCATCCAGATGAAATTATTCCGCTAGTAATAAATACTGCGACGAGCAAAGCACTGACAGATTGCACCGAGATAGTTTTTGCACATATCACCAACCAAAAACCAGCAAAACCCGAGGATGCAAAGCTTCAGGATGAAAAACGTCAGGAAATAATGCGGAATTTACATAATACAGCAAGCACAGGAGCTCGGTTTGTTGGAAGCATTTTTGAATTAGTTTTGGAAGCCAAACCACGCAAAAGCACTCATGATTTACGCGCAGCTTTTTTGCAACTAAATGACTACATAGCGCATTTATCACAAGCAGAGCGCATTTTAAATTCATATAGCTATAGCGCGCCACCGCCGCCACTATTGCAACTTCATAAAACTTGTAAATTAAGCATATTATTAAACTTAATTGAACGGTTAGAAGAGTTCCTGCGATTGCATGCTTCCTATACGCAGCAAAATGGCACATCACAAGCTTTGTACGTAGATCTCTTAGAAGATATTTGCTCTAAAATCCCAGAAGCAATAGATATATCATCACCTAGACCATCACCGATCGAAGTAGAGTGGAGCAAAGAGTCAGTAATCGAAAGGCTGAGCGGACCATCACGACGTAATTGTTATTTTCAAGCATTAGACATAATCAACGAACTTTGCGTAACAAGAGGAAATGCCAATTTAAGATATTTGATGGATGAATTGCTGCGCAATATACTACCAACAACAGCACTTAACGCCATCGCACCAAATCGCGAAGAGAAAAAAGAAGAGAAAAAAGCGGAGAGAAAAGAAGAAAAAAAAGAGGAGAAAAAAGAAGAGAAAAAAATAGAACTAACAGAAGCAAAAAGTACTGCAAAAGTAGCATGCGGTTATACCCTACCCCAAGTTACTATTGTAAGTGAAAGCAAAGTAGTGGTAAATTTTCCAGCACTATACGCCACGGTTAATTTCGCTGACTTTTTGCTTATTAATGATAGTATCCTTAGCCTTAGTAGCAGCGGCCCATATTCAAGTTCAGGCTCGCTTTTAAGTCGGAGTCTAAATGTTTTAGGGTTTAGTGCGCCTGATATTTCTGAAAAGGAAAAAAAAGATTATCTAACAGCATTGGCTGTTTTTACTGGCGATAACACTGCGGCACAAGAAAGTTTAGCTAAGGCTGCTAATGCAAACGAAATGCAATGGCCAAAATTAAAACTAATCGCCCTCATTCTGCAAGTTTTAAAAAATACTGCCATTACAATTGAAAGATTAAATCAAAATCCAAGTACGATTGAGAGCGCGTTCCAGGAGCTATGTAAACAATTAGCAGAACTAGATAGAAACTATAAAGACGATGCTGCTACTAAAAAAGCATGCAACCTCTACTTTAACAAAGCCAAACTAATGATAATGTTAGCATTGATTACAATTTTGCTAAAATTTCCAAATCTTAACGAACGAAATGCAAACTTTAAAAAATACAGCTGTGATGCTGTCGCTGTTGCTTTATGGCTATTACAGCAAAATGCAGACCCAACGGATACGCTTGTTAATATTATAATGGGAATTAACCAATACAGACATACTCTCCTTATGGATGAGGCGGCGGCAATAGAAACACACTCAGAGCAAAAAATACTTGCTGTTGTACCTGAGGCAAAATCAATAAGCGGTGAAAGGTTGAATATAAGCCATACATTAACTATGACCGAGAGAGATTTACAAGCAACAATGCCAAATGGCGAAATTCCAAAATCATTTTGTGAACTTGGCCGTGGTGATGATCTTGAGCAATCTGGGCAAGGCGAAGATGTGGCCTTAAAAACTGCATTAGCAGCAAGCCTAAAGGATCAAGAAAAAAAGGGTGAAAAAAAAGCTGAAGAAAAGACTGAAGAAGTACCGGCGAGAAGAAGGAAAAGAAGACATGACCATGAAGAAGAAAAGGATGAAAAAGATGAAAAAAAGGAAGGAGAAAAAAAAGAGGAAAAGAAAGAAAGCAAGGAAGAAAGCGCCAAAAAAGAAGAAGAAGCAACAGCCCTAAAAAAACTTAGACCAACTACAGCTTTAGAAGCTCCGGCTGCTATACCAGTGTCAGCGCCACCACAAAACGTGCCACAACCCCCATCGGCAAAAACAACAGAAAGTGAACTTTTACAAAAAGAGAACCAAGGGCTCCAAGCTAAACTAGCTCAAGCTCAACAGAAAATTCTTGAGCTTGAAACACAATTAAAAAAAGCTGCAGCAGAAAATATCGCTAACACAGAAAAAGCGGAAAAAGCTCAACAAGAAATTGATGAACATAAAAAGATAGCAATGGACTTAGTCAATGAGTGTGACAATAAAAATAAGGAGCTCCAAAAACAACTTGAGGAAACCACAGCTGAACTCCAGCAAACAATGATAAATCTGGATATTGTTCAAAAACAGTTACAAGAACTAAAACAAGGCAAACAAGCTACGTCATCACAACCGCTGCCAAACCCAAATATTAGCCAAAGATTAGCCGCCCCCACCCACAATTTCTTCTCACCCCCACCACTACCTCAAATTAGAGGTAGTCGCACGCATGCACCAGAACCACTTTCTTCAGGTTCATTGTTTTCGGGAAGCTTCCATGCTAGTTCTGCGCCATTAAATCCTGAAACGCCGAATAGTTCTGATCTGAACATGCTTTCCTTTATGAATGCATACTTCGATTCTAAACATTAACAACTCTTTTTGCATACCATACCCTGTATTGCAAAATAATTAATTTCGCATATTTTATGGGTAAAGTTTATGGCTACAAATAAAATCAATAAAAAAACAAATTTAGAATATTTATTGGCGCTAAACCATATTCCGGATGTGATGTTTTATCATCAACAAAAATTGCTTAAATATTTAGATAACTTGGAGGAAATTTTTACATCGCCAAATTACTTAAATAATTTAAACCTTGCGGAAACAATTACAGCGCAGATTCGCGATCCAAATTGGGCGGGCGTTGCAAATGATCTGGCTTTTGCAAAAGAGCCAAACCATCACATCGTTACAATTTTTGATCAAACATATCCGCCGCAACTAAAAGAAATAGCTGCGCCGCCTCTAGTATTATTTGTTGCCGGAAATTTAGCTAATATATTGACACTGCAAATTGCTGTTGTCGGCAGCAGAAACCCAACCCCGACCGGGGTTGAAAACGCATATCAATTTGCAAATGAACTAGCAACAAATGGCATCACAATCACAAGTGGTTTTGCGATGGGTATTGATACCGCCAGTCACCTTGGTGCAATTGAAGCAAATGGTGCAACAATAGCAGTTATGGGCACTGGTCTTGATATTATTTACCCCCGAAGTAACACAAAGCTTCAGCATAAAATTTTAGAAAAAAATGGCACGCTTGTTTCGGAATTCCCCATCGGAACCGTCCCGCTTGCAAAAAACTTTCCATTGCGAAATCGAATTATCAGTGGCCTGAGTGTTGGCACTTTAGTGGTAGAAGCAACCCTCAAAAGCGGCTCACTCATTACCGCAAAATTTGCCGCCGAACAAAATCGCGAAGTCTTTGCAGTTCCTGGGTCCATAAATAATCTGCTCGCAAAAGGTTGTCATAACATTATTCGCCAAGGCGCAAAGCTTGTTGAAACCACGGAAGATATCTTAGAAGAACTCGCTCCGGCAATTAACAAGCTCAAAAATCACCAAAAATCGGTTAATAAATCCTTAAATTTAGAAATTAATCTTGATCGGGATTACAAAAAACTGCTAGAGTGTATAGGATATGAGGTAACACCAATCGATGTTTTGATTGCTCGGAGCAAGCTCAAAGCACGGGATGTGATTGCGATGCTGCCGATTTTAGAACTAGAAAAATTAATTGCCTCAGCTCCTGGAGGCTATGTGCGGACAAAAACATGCGCCAAAATATAATAGATGTATTAGCATATATATTTGATGATCTTTCGAAAAAAAATTTCGTTATCTCTAAAGAACGTCTTCATATTATTAACAAGTTGCAACAAGCAGGCTTTAGTGAAGATGTTATCTTTCAAGCATTTGAGTGGCTACACAGCCTTGTTGATCAAGAAAAAGAGTTTGTTGATACAAGCCGCCAAACTTTGCGCATTTTTAGCCCAGAAGAATGCTTAAGACTAAATGTAGAATGCCGCAATTTTATACTCGCTCTCGAAAGAGCTAATATTATCGATATGAAAATGCGTGAAATTATTATTAATCAACTGTTAGACCTTAACCACCAACAACTTCAATTAATCGATGTAAAATGGGTAACGCTAATTGTTCTGCTAAGTCGCCCAGAAAACAGCACTGCAAAACAACTACGAAATTTTTTATTAGAAACAACTGCCCAAAAAGTTTGAACCAAATTAAACTAATTTTATGACTACAAACCTAGTAATTGTTGAATCTCCTGCGAAATCTAAAACCATAAAAAAATATCTTGGCAAAGATTTTTTGGTGCTTGCATCTTATGGCCATGTGCGTGACCTGCTCCCAAAAAAAGGTGCAGTTGATCCAGAACACAAGTTCGCCATGCACTATGAAATTATTGAAAAAAATGCCAAACATGTGGCTGAAATTTCCAAAGCACTAAAGTCTGCCTCAGCATTATATCTGGCTACCGACCCTGATCGCGAAGGCGAAGCTATTTCTTGGCATTTAACTGAGCTTTTAAAAGAAAAAAAGATCTTAAAAAAACAGCCAATTTATCGCATCGTGTTTCATGAAATTACAAAATCCGCGATTCAGGAAGCGCTAGCGCATCCACGTGACATTTCCATGGAATTAGTTGATGCACAACAAGCGCGTCGCGCGTTAGATTATTTAGTGGGTTTTAACTTATCACCACTGCTGTGGAAAAAAGTGCGCCCTGGCCTATCAGCTGGCCGCGTACAAAGCCCAGCACTACGCATGATTGTTGAGCGCGAAGAAGAAATTGAAAAATTTAAACCCGAAGAATATTGGACAATTACTGCAGATGTAGCAAAAGACGCGCAAAACTTTAGCGCAAAATTAATTGAATATGACCAGCAAAAAATTACACAATTTTCGGTCACGAACAAAGATGCTGCCGCAAAAATCAAAGATGATTTAATTAACGCTGCTCAAGGAAAACTCAAAATAATTAAAGTTGAAAAAAAGCAACGTCAGCGCCACCCTGCTCCGCCATTTACCACTTCAACTTTGCAACAAGAAGCAGGTCGAAAACTAGGTTTTACCGCAAAACGCACCATGCGCACTGCACAACAACTTTATGAAGGTATGGATATTGGCAGCGAAGGCTCGGTTGGTTTAATCACTTACATGCGTACTGACTCGGTCAATTTAGCAAATGATGCGCTAGCTGAAATTCGCAATACAATTAGCGAGCGTTTTGGCAAAGAAAATCTTCCCGATCAACCAAAGTTTTACAAAACTAAATCAAAAAATGCCCAAGAAGCACACGAAGCAATTCGCCCAACTGCCACCGCGCGCACACCAGAATCATTGGCAAATTTTTTAAACCCTGATCAATTAAAACTTTACACTCTTATTTGGAAGCGCACAGTCGCCTGCCAAATGATCTCAGCAACATTAGATACTGTAACTGTTGATCTTGGTTGCGGCGAGAAAAATACTTTTCGCGCAAATGGATCATCGATTGTTATCCCTGGGTTTATCGCTGTTTATCATGAAGGCCAAGACGATGCTGCTCAAGATGCAGATGAAAAAATGCTGCCCCCATTAAAAGTTGGCGACTTAGTTGATCTGTTAAAAATTAATGATGAGCAACATTTTACCGAACCACCACCACGTTATACTGAAGCAAGCCTGATTAAAACTTTAGAAGAATATGGTATTGGCCGCCCTTCAACTTACGCAACAATTATCGATACTATTATTTATCGTGAATATGTAATTTTAGACAATAAACGCTTCAAACCAACTGATGTCGGCCGAGTCGTAATTAAATTCCTCACCACCTATTTTAGTCAATACGTTGATTACGAATTTACCGCAAAACTTGAAGATGAATTAGATGAAATTGCGCGCGGCGAAAATAAATTCTTAAATCTCTTGAAAAAGTTTTGGGATCCATTTAAAAAATTAGTTGCCAATATCGAAGCTACTGTGCAACGCAAAGATGTCACCCAAGAGCAGCTCGAGGAAAAATGCCCAGAATGCGGGAAGCCCTTAACTTCACGTCTTGGCAAAAATGGTAAGTTCATCGGCTGCAGTGGCTACCCTGAATGCAAATACACAAGAAACATTGACCAAACTTCAGCAGAAAGTAGTAAACCTGAAATTATTCCAGATCGGCTGTGCCCACTTTGCAATTCGCCACTGCAAATTAAATTTGGCCGCTATGGGAAATTCATTGGCTGCACCAACTATCCAAATTGCAAGCATATGGAACCACTCGAAAAGCCACAAGACACTGGCATCGTTTGCCCAGTATGCAAAACAGGGAAAATGTTGAAACGTAAATCACGTTATGGGAAATATTTTTTCTCATGCTCAGAATATCCAAAGTGCAAATACGCAACTTGGAACGAACCAATTGCTGAAAAATGCCCAAAATGTGGTTGGCCAATTTTGACGATTAAAACTACAAAACGCAAAGGCAGAGAAAAAGTTTGCCCGCAAAAAGAATGTGGCTTTAGTGAACCGATGGAGTAAACATGGAGTAAGCAAAATGGCGGAACTAAATATTATCATTAAAAATGGTACCGTAGTTACAGCAACAAATACTCTCCAAACTGATATTGGCATCAAAGACGAAAAAATTTTTGTAATCGCCCCAAATTTATCTGATAAAAACGCAAAAATTATTGACGCCGCAGATAAGTATGTCTTCCCAGGTGGCATTGATACCCACACCCACATCGACATGCCGCTTTGTAATACCGATAGTGCAACTGGTGCGATACATACAACAGACGATTTTGAAACTGCTACAATTGCAGCAGCTTTTGGCGGCACAACTTCGATCATTGATTTTTGTAATCAGTCCAAAGGCAAAACTCTTGCCAGCACAATTGATACATGGCAAGAAAAGGCTGCAAAAAAAGCAGTAATTGATTATAGCTTCCATGTCATGGTTACTGATCCAACCGAAAAAACTTTAGCTGAAATTCCAAAATTAATTGATAAAGGTTTCCCAAGTTATAAATTAATGATGGCTTATAAGGATATGCGCGTTAATGATGAAGCGATCTTAAAAATTTTAGCAATCACAAAAGAACATAATGGTTTAGTATGCGCGCATGCTGAAAATTTTCATGCAATTAATTATTTTGTAGAAAAATTTAAACGCGAGAATAAAACTAGCATCCCTTTTCATCCCTTGAGCCGGCCACCATTAGTTGAAGCTGAAGCAGTAGCACGCCTATTAAAGCTCGCGGCACTAATTGACACTCATGTTTACGTGGTGCACGTTACTTGCAAAGATTCACTCACAGAAATTATCCGCGCTAAAGAAGCCGGAGTTAAAGTTTTTGCGGAAACTTGCCCACAATATTTGTTTTTATCTCAAGATAATTATTTAGAAAAAGATGCGGCAAAATTTATGTTAACTCCCCCGCTCCGCCCTAAAGAAAATCAAGAGTTTTTGTGGCAAGGGCTGTGCGATGGGCATTTGTTAAATATCGCCACTGATCATTGCCCAATTAATTTTCACGGCATGAAAGATCAAAGCCAAAAATTCTTTGAAATTTTAAATGGCCTACCAGGAATTGAAGCAAGAATTCCCTTAATTTTTGATCGCGGCGTAAATTCTAAAAAAATTACACTTGAGCAATTTGTGGCTTTGACCTCGACAAACCCTGCCAAAATTTTTGGCATGTATCCACAAAAAGGCGCGATCATGGTTGGCGCTGATGCTGATCTTGTAATTTTTGACCCAAAATTAAAACGCACCATAAGTAGAGAAATTTTGCATGAACGCGTCGATTACACACCATACGAAGGTTTTGAGGTAACAGGATACCCAATTATGACTCTAAGCCGCGGCAAGGTGATCGTTGACAAGGGCAAATTTATCGGCAAAACAGGCGCTGGGAAATTTTTAACACGAAAATTGTAGGTGAATAAAAACAAAAACGTTGGTAAGTGGGTTAGGTCAAGCACCATAATCATTAATGAATTTTTTTACAATAGAGCAGCGAAGCTGCGAATTGCTTCACCAGCCCAGGCTGTAGCATTGCGTTTTTTGCAATGCAAGGCCTGGGGGTGGGAAATGCACACGGATTCAAGCCCTGAAGGGGCGGCAGGCTTTTCAAATAATTAAGGACTAACAAAAACATGTTCCCAACAAAACTAAAATCTGCAATTAAAAAAACTCTACACGAAGGCGGGATCATCGCCTACCCCACCGAAAGCATTTGGGGTCTTGGCGCTGATCCACTCAATGAAACCACTGTGATGCGCATCCTGAAAATCAAAAAACGCGATGTCAAAAAAGGCTTAATTTTAATCGCCGCAAATTTTGCCCAAATAAAACCTTTTATCAAAACTCTGCCAAAAAACAAATTAGCAAAAATCTTAAAAACTTGGCCAGGACCCACAACTTGGGTTTTGCCCGCAAGCAAAAATGCACCGAAGTGGATCACCGGTGCGCATGACTCAATTGCAGTGCGAATTACCTCGCACAAAATAGCCAAAGAAATCTGCAAAATTTATGGCAAAGCCATCGTTTCAACAAGCGCAAATATTTCAAACCAAAAACCTGCGCACACTAAAGCGGAAGTATTAAAAGCATTAAAACAGTTTAAAACTAATATCGATCTTATTGTTCCTGGTAAAACCGGTGGCTTCAAAAAACCATCACAAATTATTTCTGCAAAAACTGGTGAAATAATTAGGTTTTAGAAAGCTACCCTCACTATATATCAAGGCCCTTCTCAATCATTACAGACAATTCCCGCACGCTCCAAGTGGTCCAGCCTGATATATTCCATACAAATCTAGATCATCGATAAATACTGTCACATGTTCTAATTTTGTAGGCGTTGTTTTGCCGACTGAAGTTAAAAACTTAATCTTAAATGATAATGTTTCGGTATCTTTATAAAATGACACGCCCATTAATTGCACAGGATAATTAACATTTTCTTGTTGCATTACCCCTTTTTTGAGTACCGCAGAAATAACCGCATTTGGATTAACAGCGTTATAGTCACTGACATTATTTACCCAATCAGCAATAAATTTTGAAAGCCGCATAAGACCAGCAATTCGATACGGCCGATCAGAAAAATACGTTAGGTATTTATCTGGATGCTGCAAAGTCATAGTGTAATATCCGCTATCGCCGCTTTTTTCAATAACTGCATCTTTAGCATTATGTACAAACAAAAATTCTGGGCGAGCTTTATCTACTACTGCTTGGCTGGCTGGGACAACAGGAAAAATAAGAAAAAAACCGCAGAGAAAAATCAATACATAAAAGGCAAAATGTTTCATAAAATATCCTCCGTGATATTTATAAATCTTTGTAATACTTCCTTATAATTTACTATAGAAAAAAACTTATAGTAGTGTAATATTAGCAAAAAATGGGGCTAATTACAATAAAACAATTAGAATTAGAATAAACGCTACTGAACGCATGACAAGGAGATAATTAATAATGTCAACAATGGCCACTGCTCTACCTAAACAACAATCTGATTTAGATAGATCACTTCTTCAAGACAAAAACCAAGAGCAAGAGCGTTCACCCGAAAACCCACCTGAAAAATGCTCAAAAAGAATAAGCAAACCAATTGCAAGTGTTATTGATGCTTACAACAACTTTTTCAAATCCTCAAGCCTGGCAAATGCTGCAGCAACATTATTAAAAGGTGATTCTACCGAAACATATTTAGAAAACAAAAAAATTGTGGCCGGATGTACTTGGGGCGGCGCTATTGTTATTGATGACCTCATACAACTTTTACATTGCCTCTATCCAGATAACAAGCGCCTACAATCGTTGGATACAGCATCGAGAGGCTTAAGCAAAGCTGCATCTGCTTTTACCGCTTATACATCAATGCTTTCTCGCGTTATTACATTAGCTGAGATTGGCCCAAAAAGAATCGCAGAAGGAGATTATATTATTTCCGCTTGGGACTTTGTTGGTAAATTTGTTGTTCCAGCAACGGTAATTACAGGAGCATATGTATATCTTGAATACTTTACAGATGCTAATTCAAGAATAAAGTTCTATTTAAGAGTTGCTTGCCGAAATGCAGCAATAGCATTCTTTTTAATAAATGGGCTTTGTGATACCTTTGCGCCTAATATTCAATCAATCCTTTGGCATTATCTTGGCATACCCTTGGCAGCAGCCTTGGGTGGCTTTTTTTTACAACCATTATTCACCTCTGCTGTGGATTTTCTTTTTCCTCACAACGATCTCTTTCCAGGGCTAAGACCACCAAAAGATCAATTAGCAAACACCGAAAGATCATTCGGGTCAAACATGTTTTTTTCAACCGCGACTGGCCTAAATATTTTAACTATCTTGATTACGCTTGGAGCGCCAGTTGTTGTTATTGAAGCATATCTTGCTTGGTTTTTTTCAGGAACTGTTGCAAGAATTCTCGCGCATTATTTTAGCGGTGAAGAAGCGCCGTCAACTCAAATATCAGATGATGCCGATGGTAGCGTAGCACTTGCCAAAGGTAATGGAGAAATGCTTGAAATTGTAGTAGACAGAAGCAACCCAATCCCTCCTGGCGCCATTGTACCTGTCGCTATTGATTATAAAGTAAGCCAAAATCAGGCTGGTTTTTTTTACACTGCTGCAAGTAGTAGTGCAGTAAGCAATAGCGCAAATGCAAATGCTAACGCCGCCGCACTTCCTCCCCCAGATAACGAATTTAAACTCATGGCAAACACAGTATAAATAAAAAATAGTTATTCAAACAATTTATATTCAAGCGCAAATTCTTTGCCACAAAAAGCAATACCGATTTTCATAACACGTGTTAGACCGCGCCCTAAAAATTCTGCAATATAATTTTTTTTCTCAATTTGAGACAGAGCCTTTTTCGCCGCTTTTTTTAAAGAAGAAATTTTTGGGATTTTTTCACTTTTTAGTTCGATAATAATCCCAAGCTGTTCTAAATTTTTTGGAGCAATTAAAATATCAAACCTGCCATTGCCGCTTTCGCGATTAGATTTAATTTCGTATTGTTCTTTGTTTAGGCTTGCTGTAAAACCAAGCATTAAGCCGTGATAAAAACCTTCTGGTTCTTTGGCAATGTCGTGGTAACTCACAATTTGTTGCATAATATGTTCGAGACGTTTTGCAAAACCATCAATATTTCCAGTTAATAGATCTTGCAGGAAGTTATTGTACCACTCGATATCGCGACCTTCGGATAACCAGCGCTTAATCATACTACGATAAACTTGATAAATCTCTTGATTAGGTATTGCTAAAGTACATAGCCACCCATCTTCAACTAATTGTGGATTAAGAACCTTAAGATATCCAGAAGTCACAAGTAAGCTCCAAATAGCTCCGGGATTATTTTTTAAATCACCAAAAACTACATGTTCGTCGATTATGTGTGCGATTGTTCTATTTTGCAGCAATTCTTCAATCTGGGATTTGAAGTCGACTGACGCGCGAATGACTAAATCACGAATTAGCGCACTGTCGCTGGTATTAACCCAGAAAGGTTGTAGGCTATTTTCATTTATGCAATTTACGATTGACCAAGGATTATAAATAACTGTATTCCCAAATTGATAACCATTATACCAATTCCTTATTTCTTCAGCTCTATCTGTCATTTTTGCTTGAACAAGTAAATCACTCACCTCTTTTTCAGTAAATCCAAAATATTCACTGTATTTAGTATGGAGCACTGAATAAATTGTTATATTATTTAACCCGGAAAATAAACTTTCTTTGGCGACGCGAATTACTCCGGTGATTACAGCTCTTTCAAGATATGTATTAGTTTTTAGCGCAGTGCCCAATAATCCGCGAGTAAAATTAATCATCTCGTCGTAATAATTATTCACATAACTTGATTGAATTGGGGTATCATATTCGTCAACCAGAATATAAACTTTTTTGCCGTGGTGTTTGTAGAGAAGTTCACTTAAAAATTTTAAAGATTGCTCAAGAAGACTTTGACTGCACTCACCAGCTAAAAGCTGCTGAAACATCTTTTTTTCATCTGCGCCAACTTTATGACTTTCTATCACATAGCGATATCCTCGAAAAAGATTTTGCACTAGGATTTGAAAATGCTCTAAAGCATCCTTAAATGTTAGGGTTTTAATATCTTTGAAAGTTACAAAAATAACTGGATATTGACCTTGATGTGTAAGGTAATTGCCTTTAACCTTAGCGATCTTAAGATTATCAAATAACCCTTTGGTTGGGCGGCTGTCAACTTCGCCAGCTAAAAAATAGCGTAGCATGGAAAGATTTAAGGTTTTCCCAAAGCGACGTGGGCGAGTAATAACTGTAACTTTGGTTTTATAATCATCCAAAACTTCTTTGATGAATAAAGTCTTATCAACAAAGTCTAATTTATTTTCGACAATTTCTCTAAAATCATCGTAGCCAAGTGGTAACTGCAAAGCCATATTATTCGTTCCCATATTTCTTAGAATTAACAAAGATTAATCATTAAATTAACCTTTAAATAAACATATGAGTTATTTTAGCATATTTAATAGGGAATGCTCGAGATTGATCTTTGATGCATCCATGTAAGCTAAAAAAGCCAAATTTGATAATAGCTTAAAATTATTTATTGCAGTAAAATAAATTTTACCCACTCAAATGCGCCTAAACCCCAATTAAAAAAGAGGAATTTTTATGTCAACAACAGATGCAAAAGAAGAAAAAAAAGAAGCTAAGCGTGAACAAAAACTGAACCTAAGCCAAGCAGATCTTAATTCAAAGCTTCTAACAGCAGCATTACATGGCTATCTTGCCGATGTTCAAAATTTGGTCGCACAAGGTGCTGATGTTGCAAATGCAAAAGGTTGGCGTGGCGACACGGCTTTGTTATCGGCGGCTAGGGGTGGCCACACGGAAACTGCAGAGTGGTTGCTTGGTCACGGAGCAAGTATTACTGAAAGAGATAATGATGGCTGGACGGCTTTGTTATATGCAGCGGCATCTGGCAATACAATAACCGCAGAGTGGCTACTTAACCACGGTGCAAATATTGCTGATAGAAATAATTATGGCCGCACAGCAATTGATATTGCTAGAGAAAAAGACCATGAAGAAACAGCTGTATTCTTAGAAAGATGGCAAAAATATTCGGAAGCAAAAGAATCGCACCCCCCGCTCTTTCCAAAGATATTTATTTAGATAAGGCTCGGATACACAAATCCTATGCCCAATTCAAAGTTGGCAAATGCTGTGAAGATGAGGGAAACATTAGAGAAGCTATTCTTTGGTACCAAAAAGCAGCAGAAAATTGCCATAGGCCCTATGAACCAGCTCGCATAGCACTAGAACGTTTACAAAAAGAGCAGGCTATAGAGGCAAAATTAGCCACTCCTATACAAGACCAAAAAGCCCACGATGCAAAAGCTGCAGAAGAAAAATCTAAACGCGAAAAGGCGGAACATGAAAAAGCAGAAAATGAAAAAATAGCACGAGAACTAAAAGAACGTCAGGAAAAAGAAGCTAAAAAGAAAGAAGAAAAGGCTGATCAAAAACATCCTGAAGTCAAAACTGAATCAAAACCCCATGAAGTCAAAACTGAAAGTGATGTCAAAGCTATAGTTGACCCTGCAATTGTTAAAAGTCTAGTAGATGAAGTCGGTAGACAAAAAAGTATTATTGAACGTTTAGAAGAAGCCAAACACGAACCTTTGCTTGATACAAAGACCTTAACAGAAAAACAACAAGAATTAGATGATTTGTCACATAATATGGCAAGGGTAACAGGTACTACTTTAAAATTACTACAAGATCGTGCCACTGAATTACGCCAAGTTATTGCTAGGCAAACAGAATTAAATAGTAAGGAGCTTGAACTAAAAATAATTAAAAGCGATGATGCATTAAGTGATTATTATTACACTGTTCTTATTTTACTAACAGATTGTGTTTCAGCTTGTAAAGTAACTCATGCAAAGATAGGCCCTGCAAGCCTAGCTAATTCAAAGATGAATATGGATGATTATGTAGTTTCTCTTATGAAAGCTATTGGTGGCAATATCCCAGTATTAAGTATGTTCACAAATACTATAGCTGGTGCACATGGCTTTATAAGTAGTAGAGGTAAATTAGAACAGATTAAC
>JAMCWR010000034.1 GCA_023480665.1 Gammaproteobacteria bacterium | reverse complement strand
CTTCCGATCTGGTGCCATGCCATCGTATTGTTGCTGCAAATAGTCTTGGCGGTTACGCTGGCCAAACAATAGGCTCTAGTATGCAAAACAAAATCTGGTTGCTTTTGCATGAAGGTTTTGGCAAATAAGTTTTAATTACCTTTTTACTTATCCATGGAAATTGCAGTTGCAAAGTTAATTCGTTCAAGACGTCGTACTCTTGCTTTAGAAATTTCCGCTAACGCCGAGCTCATTGTTCGCGCCCCCTTATCTACTTCGCAAGAATATATTAAAACATTTATTTTGCAGAAAAGCGCTTGGATTCGAAAAAAGCAGCAGTTAATCAATGATTTTATAAAACAACACCCTGTTACTGAATATATTGATGGCGCAAAGATATTATATCTAGGCGAAACTTATCAATTAAAAGTTACCGATGCTCCTGAAATTTTTTTTGCTGACGCGTTATTTTTTCCTGAGAAATTCTTAAATGAGGCACCTAGGCATTTATTGCGTTGGTATAAAAAACAGGCGCTAGAAGTAATTTCGGCGCGAGTGGCGTTTTATGCGAAGCAAATTGGGGTGCAATATACTGCAGTAAAAATTTCGAGCGCAAATAAAAGATGGGGCTCATGTAGTCAAAAAGGCAGCTTAAATTTTAGCTGGCGTTTAATTAAAGCACCAGAAATGGTAATTGACTATGTAGTTGTGCATGAATTAGTACATCTTTGGGTAAAGAATCACTCACGAAAATTTTGGCATGAAGTTGCAAAAATATTTCCGCTATATAAAACCGCAAGAAGATATCTAAAAGATAATTCTCGGCGCTTACTGGTTTGATTGCGCTTCAAAATACCCCCGCAGCATATTCATGCAAGGCATTTGCAAAATGTATTCTTTGGTTTTCGCGACAAATTGAAAAAATTGTTATAAATCAATATATTATAGCAAAAATTTTTCGCTAGATTTTTAACTCATTGATTATAAAAGAAAAATTTTATACATGTTTTTCTAGGATGTTTTTTAATATAACTAATTGATTATTAAAGAAAAATATGTTAAAAGAGTAGAAATTGTAAATTTGGTCAAATAAGCACTTTTTGGGGCGAATGAGCCCAGCATCTTTATAAAAAATACCCATGTCCTAATACCTGGTTGGTTATATTTAATATGCTATAATCCGCCATCGATTATTCTTTTGGGTTATATGTATTATGAAAATCAATATTCCTCCATTTGAAAAGGCGCGAGTGATTATCGTTGGCGATGTGATGCTAGATCGTTATTGGCATGGCGATAGCGCGCGTATTTCACCTGAAGCCCCAGTTCCGGTTGTGCATGTCAGGCAATTTGAAGATCGTGCAGGTGGCGCAGCAAATGTTGCCTGTAACGTTTGCGCATTAGGTGCAAAAGCAATTCTTTTTGGATTAATTGGCAATGATAAAGAAGGGCAGCTGCTGCAAAAAATTCTTGATCAAACCAAAGTCGAATCACACCTGATTAAAGTTTCTGATGCGCCAACTATTTCAAAACTGCGCATAATTGGGCGCAACCAACAATTAATTCGTTTAGATTTAGAAGAGCATTTTGCGGATGCAAATGCTGAGATCCTGCTCGCGGATTTTGCAAAAAGTCTTGCTTCTGCAGATATTGTGATTTTATCCGATTACGGTAAAGGTACGCTCAAAGAAGTGCAAAAATTTATTTCTCTTGCGCGTGCCGCAAACATCCCAGTTTTAGTTGATCCAAAAAGTAAACATTTTGGAATTTATGCTGGCGCAACGGTAATTACGCCAAATTATGGTGAATTTGTTGCTGTGGTAGGTAATTGCAGTAGCAATTCTGACATTGAAAGTAAAGGATTAGCGCTATTACATAAGTACAATTTTCATGCGGTATTAGTAACACGTGGCGCACAAGGTATGAGCCTTATTTGTGAAGATAAAAAAGTTGAACATTTACCAACGCATGCTAGCGAGGTTTATGATGTTACTGGCGCCGGTGATACGGTGATTGCAACTTTAGGTACGTCGTTGGCTGTGGGCGAAGATTTATTTTCTGCGATGGTGCTTGCAAATGCTGCTGCTGGTGTGGCTGTAAAAAAGATTGGGGCTGCAGCAATTTCAAGCTCAGAATTACGGCGGGCAATGGCGCATCAACAAGATCCTTGGGTGGCTATTTTAGATGACGAGGAACATTTAATGCAGCAAGTTAAGGATGCGCGTAGCCACGGTGAAAAAATTATTATGACAAATGGTTGTTTTGATATTTTACATGCGGGGCATGTAACTTATTTAGAACGCGCCAAAGATCTTGGCGGTAGATTAATCATAGCAGTTAATTCTGATGAGTCAGTGAAAAAATTAAAAGGCGCTTCGCGTCCAATTAATAATCTGCAACAACGCATGTTGCTTCTTGCAGCATTACGTGCTGTAGATTGGGTGGTAGCTTTTTCAGAAGATACACCAGAGCGATTAATTAAACTAGTTTCGCCAGACGTGTTAGTAAAAGGCGGTGATTACAAAGTTGACGAAATTGCTGGCGCCAAGCACGTCCTAAGTTATGGCGGTAAAGTAATAATTATCCCTTTTGAAGAAGGTTTTTCTACTTCAACAATGTTAGCGCGAATTCGCGAGGAAGGAATATGATTATTGTAACAGGTGGCGCAGGTTTTATTGGTAGCAATATTGTTTTGGGCTTAAATAAAAAAGGGCACAAAGATATTTTAGTGGTCGATGATTTAACTGATGGTACAAAATTTAATAATTTAGTCGATTGTGAAATTTTGGATTATCAAGATAAAGAAATATTTTTAGCCAATATTTTATCCAAGCAAAATTCTTTTGCGAAAATTACCGCAGTTTTTCATATGGGCGCTTGTTCAGATACTACAGAATGGAACGGAAAATACATGCTCGAGAACAATTATTCTTATTCAAAAGCATTGTTGCATTATTGTTTAGAAAAATCGATTCCATTTATTTATGCTTCAAGCGCTGCAGTTTATGGTAATAGTAAAGTTTTTACTCCGGAGCCAAAAAATGAACAGCCGCTGAACGTGTATGGCTATTCTAAATTATTATTTGATCAATATGTGCGCCGAATTTTCGCACAAGGCAAAACCAGCCAAGTTGTGGGCTTACGTTATTTTAACGTGTATGGTCCGCGAGAGCAGCACAAGGGTAAAATGGCAAGCGTGGCGTTCCATCTCAATCAACAACTTTTAAAAACTGGCAAGGTAAAATTATTTCAGGGCTCAGACGGCTATGTTGATGGCGGGCAACTTCGCGACTTTGTTTATGTGGAAGATGTGGTAAAAGTCAATTTATGGTGCTATGAAAATTCTGCGCAAAGCGGAATTTATAATGTTGGCACTGGAAAGGCCGAAGCATTTAATGCTATCGCGAAATCTGTGCTTGCTTGGCACGGACGAGGTGAATTAGAATACATCCCTTTTCCAGATGAGTTGCGTGGGCGTTATCAAAGTTTTACTCAGGCTGACATCAGTGAGTTGCGAAGTTTAGGTTATAAAGATGAATTTAAAGATGTAGCAGGCGGTGTAAAAAAATATTTAGAGTGGCTTAGCACGAAAGGCTAATGTATTTAAAATACAATTTTATTATTAATCTTGGAGATAACAAAAATGGCAAATACCCGTGAAATGAAGTGTGGGGATTTTATTGAAGTATTAGCATCAAAAGCACCAATTCCTGGTGGCGGCGGTGCCGCTGCATTTGGTGGCGCAATTGGTATGGCTCTTTCCAACATGGTTGGTAATTTAACCATCGGAAAAAAGAAATATGCCGAAGTTGAGGGCGAAATAAAAACCTTGGTAGAAAAAGGCGCCATAGTAATTTCTGAATTGATGAGCTTAATTGATAAAGACGCGGAAGTGTTTGAGCCGCTTTCCAAAGCATATGGGTTGCCAAAAGATACCCCCGAGCAAATTAAATACAAAGATGAAGTAATTGAAAAGTGCTGCAAAGCAGCTTGTGGTGTTCCTATGGAAATTATGCGCAAAGCTTATGCCGGGATTTTATTGCATAAGCGTATGGGTGAGATTGGCACAAACATTGCAATTTCTGACGTTGGTTGTGGCGTTACATTTATGAAAGCCGCATTAATTGCTGCAAAATTAAATGTATTAATCAATTTTAATTTCATCAAAGATCAAAATTATATTCAAACTACCAAAGCTGAGATGGAAAAACTTGATCGTGAAGGATGCAAAATTGCTGATGAAACATTAGCACTTGTTGTAAGCAAAATCTGTAAATAATAAGGGGAAAAATATGGCAGAAGTATTAAAAGGTAAACCTGTAGCAGATGCAATTTTAGCAGAGCTCACGAAAAAAATTGCTGAACTCAAAGAGCGTAATTTAATGCCAAAGCTTGGCATTATTCGTGTTGGCGCGCGTCCAGATGATTTATATTATGAGGGCGGCGTGAAAAAAACTTGCGCAGCAATTGGGCTTTTACTGCAGGTTTTTGAGTATCCAGAAAATATCGCGCAAGATGTTTTTGAAAAGGAAGTGGCCGAAGTAGTCGCGAAAAAAGATATCCACGGAATTTTGATGTTTGCGCCGCTACCAAAACATTTAAATGAAAAGAAAATTCGCAGTTTAATTTCCGTAGCCAAAGATGTGGATTGCCTGAATATTGCAAGTGCTGGACAAGTTTATGCAGATGAGCTTGGTGCTTTTCCACCTTGCACACCTGCTGCATGCATGGAGATGCTGCATTTTTATAATATCCCCATTAAAGGTAGGCGCTGTGTGGTGCTTGGTCGCTCATTAGTTGTTGGGAAACCAATGGCGATGTTGCTTTTGCGTGAACATGGCACAGTGACAATTTGTCATTCACGCACAATTGATTTGCCAGAAGTTTGTCGTGAAGCAGATATTTTAATTGCGGGAGTAGGGCGCGCAAAGATGGTTAATGCTGATTATGTGAAAAAAGGTCAAGTGGTAATTGATGTCGGTATTAATCAAGACCCAGATAACCCTGGGAAATATTGCGGCGATGTAAATTTTCAAGCAGTTGAACCAATCGTAGAAAAAATCTCACCAGTTCCAGCTGGAGTAGGTTCAATCACAACAGCAATGCTATGTAAACATACCGTAATGGCTTGCGAGACTTTGTCGCAGTAGAATTAGCCACCTCTTGCCAAAAAGCTTCTTTGCGGAGGTGGTATTGCTTTTCAGGGCCGTACATCCATGTACTCGTTCCTCCTTTACATCCTTGTATCGGACGCCCTTCAAAGCAATACCACCTCCGCAAAGCTTTTTGGCCGTGCCACAGTAATGGATTTCTTTCAAAATATGTTTAATAACGAATGTCTTGACTCGCGGTTATTTTTTAGTTAAACTGCTCCCTATATCGCTCCCCTAAGGGTATAACTTGAAGAAGAGGTAATTTATGTTAAGCAACAGACAAACCGAGGCTTTAAACTTTATAAAACATTATTATCAAAAGCATCATCAATCTCCCACTCAGCGCGAGATGCAAGAGGCATTAAATATCAGCTCCTTCTCGTTTTTAAATCGCATTTTAGATAAGCTGGAGGAGTTTGGGTTTATTGAGCGTGATCATGATAAATCACGGAATAATATTCAACTCCTGCAATCGCCATATACAATTCCATTGGTTGGGAAAATTGCTGCTGGTTCTCCAATTGAGGCAATTAATCATCCTGAAGATGTAGTGATTACCGAGAGGATACTGGGTGATAATCGTTATCTGCTTGAAGTTAAAGGCGACTCCATGATCGAAGATAATATTTGTGATGGTGATTGGGTAATCTGTGAGCGTTGTCAAAGAGTTGTGAATGGTGCAATTGTTGTTGCGTTAATTAATCGACGCGAGGCGACATTAAAACGGTATTATTACGAGAAAGATCGAATTCGTTTAGAGCCGGCAAATAAAAATTATAAATCACAATTCTATTTTCCGCATGAAGTTATTATTCAAGCTAAATTTGTTGGTTTGATTAGATTAAACAGAAAATAGTTTGTTTGTACGTTAATTAAGGTAAATGAGCATTGTGAGCAAGAGCGTACAAAGCCTACGCTTGAAAGACAAGGGGTATAAGGTTTTGGGGTGACTGTGCATGGAGGCAAACTGCACAAGGACAATTGTGCAGGCACAAGGATGCTAAAGGCTAGGATGGCTATGAATATATATGGAACAGTTTAGCAATAGTGCGCCCTGGTATCTAAAGCAGTCACCCCAATTTTTAAATTTTTATTATTTAGCTTGCCCAATAGCAGCTGTAGCAGCTGCTGCTTCTGCCGCCGGGTTTTTTGAACAAGCTGATTCATCAGGATGTGCTTTGCAATAAACTGCTTTACCAGCAGCTTTACCCAAAGTTACCTCAACATTTTTTGCAGTCATGCTTAAAGATGAGATAGTGTTAATTGATTGCAAAAGAATTAAGCGTTCAATATTGCGATTAAGTTGATAGACAAGGAAATTATTATCAGCTTGTGCCATTAAGCGTTCGCGCTCAATTACAGCCAATGGTGCATTTGCCATTTCTTTAACGTAACTTTGTTGCATACGCTTTGTGGCCATATCGTATTCCATTTTTGCAAGGCTAGTGCCGCCTAAATTTGGATCGATTTCTCGTGAAGATTTAATTCGATACAGGTTATCTAATGCAGCGCTTTTTGCAGCAGCGATTGATCGATAGGCCACGCGGTAGTCTTGATATTCCTTGCTTTTTAACACATTAGCACGGAAATTATCGCGTATTTTATCGCTAAGGGATTTAACATCAATAGTTGCCGTCATTTTGCCGGAAGCAATATTTCCAAAATAAGGAACTGTTATGACATCACTGTTGATGTTAATAATTGGTGGTAGTGGCGCAAGTTGATTAATGAATTGAATATAATTCCCAGCATTCACTTTGCCTTGGTCATTATAAACGAAGCCTTTTGGAGCAAAAAAAGCATTTGCATTGAGCGGGTCGTTAAGGCTAGTTGCAGGGGTATTGGTATCTGTAGTTGTTTTTCCAAGTAATGATTTAAATGAAAACCCTGTAGCCCCCTGTGGGGTTGTTGTATCTTCCCCAGTTTTAAGGTTAGATAAAGCGGCGACGTAATTTGGATTAGAGTCAGTATCTGTAAAATAATGGTTTAATTCAGTATTAATTTCTTGGTCAATTGTGGTATAGGTTTTATCGTTTACAGCTTGACTCTCAGTTGCCCGCAAGGAATTATCAATAAGCATTTTTGGGATTTGGCCATCATAGGCAAAAGTAACATCAGCAAGAATTTGCAGATAACTATTCGCTAAAGCTTTAACTATGTTGTTTGCATAATAAAGCAGATAGGTAGTGTCCAAATCGCCAAATTGAATGTTTACAGTTCTCTCAAGGCTGCGAATTGCTTGTACAACCGGGTCGCCAACTTGTGAAGTTAGATCAGCAGACAAAGTTGGGAGAAAAGTTTCTGTATTCCATTTTTGCATAATACAACCGAAATCATTTGGCTCGCAAACAATCGCAGAAAATGCCCGTGGTGTTCCCGTAAAATATAATAAAAATACAGAAACGATGATTGGTAAATACTTTAATTTGCGATGTATAGTTTTCATATTCCTTCCCCTAAACATTATTCATATAAGCTTTTACGTTTCTTTGTAGAATCATTTGTGGTTTTTGTTGTTCCAGTAGCTCCTGTAGTCCCAGTCGCTGCTGGCGGAATATAATATGGTTGTGGTGCTATTGATTGCGCCCCTCCATTTTGAGCGCCAGTAGTTTGTGACGACCCAAGACCGGTTGTGCCAGTTATTCCAGTTGCTCCAGTTGTGCCTGTTGTGCTAAGAGGCGGCAAAACAGCTTGTGCTGACGGAGCTTGAACCGTCGCAACATTTTGTATCGCAGCCTGCTCATTTTTGATGAAAGCAGCTTTAGCATCGGCATTGCTTTGTGCTAAGTTCTTGCCGCAACTGTCTTCACAATTATGGCGCCATGTATTAAAAGCATCGCTTGTACTTTGAGCGCTAGATGAAGCTTGAGATCCTGTGGTGTCAGTGGTAGCGGCAGCTGGTGGATTTGTGCAGACTCCACAAATTTGAGAATCATCGCTAGTTTGAGCAAAGCCCGGGGTTACAAAAATTAATAACCCAAGCATAAGAAATTTATAAGTTTTATTAACCATGTTCGTCTTCCTCCAGCGCTTTTTGGACAAGAGCTAATCGATCAGTACTAAAAACTCGACCAAGTAAGCGTAAACGTTCAAACACAATGTTTCGACGTAAAAATAAAGCTGGAATATCGTCGTTTGAAGCAGTTACTGTTTCGGCATGCATCAATAATTTTGACGCAGCACCAGGGTGCGCAGTATCCATGCATTGTAATAATCGCAATGCTCGCCCAGCTTTAACAAAAGCAGCAATCTCAATAAATTTATCTTCTTCTTGTAAATCAATATGCCCAATGTCTTCAAGCGCGTTGCCAAGTTTTGCCATTACCTCTTCAAAGGCAGGATCACCATCTTTGGTCCAATTTTCAGCGCTTTCCATAAAAGAAATTACTCGATAAATCATCGGGTCTGGATATTCAAACCAGAATTTATGCGCTCCTTGGTTAGATAAGTCTGGCATATTAAGCTTCAGTTAAATTGATCTATTATCTTTACTTAATTATATGTTAAAATAATCACAATTGCATTAAAACAAATTTAATTTGGAATAATGCTTACAGTATGGAGTATAGCATATATTTTATAATATATTGGTTTTATTAAATATTTTTACTTGTATAACCTTATAGTTAGAGAAAGTAAAGATAGATTAAGTATGCTAAAATTAAAGTAGGAGAGTTTTATGGCAGAAACACCTAAAAACCCAGTTGTTGAAAAACCTGTTAAAGTAAAAAGACGTCCCATAAGAACATTTTTTAAAAATTTAGTGAATGTTCGGCGTTGGTCAAATTATGACAGAGTCAAAGATACTGGGAAAATAGTATTTGGAACAGCCAAAGAATTTTTTATACGCGAGAAGCCTGAGATTCGCACTGAAACTTTTGAGGCAGCAATACAGCGTATGAATTTAGGGGAAGAGGACATAAAAGCACGAAAACGCATTTTTTATTATTACTCAATGTTATATTTTTTATTCGCATTAGGTTTATTTGGCTACAGTATTTATTTGTTAATCAATCTACATTTTCTCGCCGCTATAGGGAGTTTGGCGTTGATGATTTTGCTACTAGTTTACGCATATCGCGAAAGTTTTTGGTATATGCAAATGCAAAATCGAAAACTTGGTTGTACCTATAAAGATTGGGTTGCCTTCATTTTGAGGAGGCCAAAAATATGAAAAAGATTATTAATCTACTTATTGGTTTTGCCATTATCCTACTAATTCCGACATTAGCTTTTGCTGCTGCTGGTGGCGATTGCGATCTTTTAAATGTTGGTAATTGCTTTCGTTTAAATTTAACCCCACCATTTACTGATATCTCAAGGTCTGTATTAGTGCAGCTTTTTGGTAGTGTTGGAGGGGGCCTTGAAACTACTACATCCACAATTTTTGGGCAAATCTTTGGGCTCTTTAATGCTGGATTGCTTTCAATTGCAGGTGTGGGCCTTGCATATACAACTATAAAAGCGATCACTGATACTGCTATGGATGGCGGGCCAATGGGACAAAAAGTTTCGTATTGGGTAGGGATTAGAGTTGCGCTTGGTACTAGTTTATTAGTGCCAAAAGCAACTGGATATTCAATTATTAATGGCGTTGTTATGTGGTTGGTGTTGCAAGGCGTGGGTCTCGCAGATTTAACCTGGAATCGTTCTTTAGATTATTTAAAATCGGGCGCAGTATTTATTGCCCCAATTTCTGAGCAAGTGAATGTTAATTTAACTCGTTATGATGATGATACAGTTCATGCAAGTACTACAGATTTTTTGCGTTCAATTGCGTGTATGCGTACTGTCGAAAAAGTTTTTCAAAATAGACGCAATCAAGATCTTACAAGATTTAATAAACATTATCAGTCTCTTGAAAGTGTTGGGACTTTTCCTGACAAAGGATCACCTGAATATAATGCTGATTTAGCTATTTTAACTTCCGCAGTTTCGTTGCAACCAACCCCGATGATTAAGGAAAATTTTGATAAAGGGATTATTGAAATTCCGAAGATGCCAGTTGATAGCGCAGGTAAGAGTACTGGTATTGCGGTTATGAATGATGATGGAAGTTTTTCTAATGTTACTGGTCTTGATAGTTTATGCGGCCAATTCAAATGGACCTGGGATTCAAGCGAGACCAATCAAACTATAAAAGATCACATTGAACGCTATAAATCGCTAAAAGGTGTGGCGTTACAAGATATAATAAATGGCCTTGATGATCCGGCAAAAAATATTATAAATACTCGATTTGATTCATCTTACGACCCTGCGAAATGGCCAGATGTAAAGATGAAGGATAAAGATAAGCCAAATTTGACTAACCCAAATGATCCAAAATGGGAGACTCTGCGCACATATTCTTTCCCCAATGCTGCACAACAGTCTGTGGCTATGACTCAAGAATACGAATCTGCAATTTATCCTTCAAGGCAGCAAGCTTGGCAAGATACTCAACCCGCTACAACTGATCCGCGATTTGAGCAGGCAAAGCGCGATGGGTGGATATCAGCCGGGCGTTATTTTCAATTGATTTACCAAATTAAAAAAGAAACTGATATAGATAAAGCGCATTATCAAGTTGATACTAATGAAAGATATTTGCCGCCATCTAAGCAAGATAGTGGTGGAAGAGGTGATCGATATAAATTTTTAGTTTCTTTCCTTTCTCCTTATGAAGAAGGATGTGATCCTTCTAAGGCAAAATGCCCGAGGGTAGATGACGTAATGGAGTGGGCAGATAACATTGGTGAAAATGCTTATTACTATGCAAATGCTTTGAATGTATGGAATACAAAGCAAAAGACTCCTGGTGGGTTACAGGGTTATCGGCCGCCTTCTTTAGACTTATCTCAAGAAAGAAATGTATTGATTGCAGGAGCTGTTGCGCTTGGGTTAGCAATTGTAAACCCGGCGGCTATTGTAATCGCTGGAGCAATGGTATTGCCTGTAATTGGGGTAACTGTTCCATATATTCTGAAACTTTATGTAAATCATGCCATTGGTGACTTTAATAGGTTAATGGTTGATGACACAGAGCAAAGAACCCAGATTGCGAAATTTTATGAAATGGGTTTAAGTTTAATTAATAACGCGCTAGGTATGTGGAAGACGCTAACCGCTGTTTTTTATACTATAGGAGGCATAGGTGTAGTAGCGCAAGGTGTATTAGGTGTAGTAGCAGAAGTAGCGTCTTTTGGCAGTATATTT
The DNA here is from genome assembly GCA_023480665.1 of Gammaproteobacteria bacterium. Classification (GTDB taxonomy): domain Bacteria; phylum Pseudomonadota; class Gammaproteobacteria; order UBA9339; family UBA9339; genus JAMCWR01. Next base: position 1,217 of record JAMCWR010000034.1, on the reverse strand, counting down.
ACTGTTGGGGAAGTCGCAGCTACTTCTACGGCTATACAGAGTGCGAACGCTCTAATGCATTTGGCAGAAATGGTTTTCATGTTGTATTTACCATTAGCCTTTGCTGCTGCTGGTACTATGTTTTCAACCGGAATAATTTTGGCGATTTATGTGCCATTGATTCCGTTTATGGTTTTCATGTTCGGTGTAATTGGTTGGATAATTTTTGTCATTGAAGCAATGTTTGCTTCAGTAATTATTGCGTTATGGATTACTCATCCGGAGGGGCAACACCATCTGCTTGGCAAAGCCGAACACGCGGTTTCGCTCGGAATAAATGTATTCCTGCGTCCAGTACTCCTTGTTATTGGTATGGTCGGATTTATTATAGTGTCAAACATTGTATTTGGTCTCTTTAACTCGTGGTTTGGTTATTATGCTACTGATATGATTCCTGATATTACAAAAGCAGGTGGTGGCTTAGATGCAAATACGGTAATTTCACTCGGTGTAATGGCTGTTTATATGCTCATGTCACTCTTTATTACAGAGCGGTTAGCTAATGCTCTTATCGTTGAATTTAGTGATAGAGTAAGCACGCTTGGGTTTGGCCGCGAAGCTGTGACCGGCCCGCACATGGGTGAGATGCTGCAAAAACTTGAGTCTTCTGTAAGCAAGGCTGGCCAAACTGCTGGCGAAGCTGGTGGTGGCACAGCTCAAAAAGCTTCTGGTGCAGCTAAAGCTCCGCAGATGAAGGAGCTGAGTTATAAGCCAAAACAAGAAGCAAAAGGAAAAGCAGGGGGATAAAATCTTACGAAGGATATCAGGTAAAAATTTGTTTTAAACCTTGTTGCCAGGGCAAAATTTTTATATGCTCAATCTCACGTGCAAATTGATCCATTGACAAACAAATTGCCTCACATTCTCCGAAATCTTTTGTTAGCTGTTTTAAATTGCGCAATTGTTCTGGCCGGACATTATTACTGCTTTTTATTTCAATAAAAATAGTTGCCTGCTCTGGTCTTTCGATAACTAGGTCAATTTCAGCATCGTCTTTGGTTTTTAAATAACTAAATCGATATTCTGGCTTAAAATAATTACCCAAACGTACGCACTCTAAAATAATATAGTGCTCAAAAATTTCTCCAAAAGCACTGTTACTGACATTCAAAGGAGCTGAAAGCATATTTGTTAAAGATCTAACAATCCCGGTATCAAACAAATAAAATTTTGGTAAT
>JAMCWR010000035.1 GCA_023480665.1 Gammaproteobacteria bacterium | reverse complement strand
GCTTATTTCAGCACCTATACTACGATGCAAATAATAATTTATAATCCATTTCTGTGCCCCCGAATGTCCCTGCTTGGCTGCCATTTCATAATATTGCAGTGCTTTTTGCTCGTCCTTGGTAATTCCTGGTCCAGAATAAAAATAATAATAAGCAGGATCGTAATATAACGCGGCATTATATTGTGATTCTAAATGTTCTTGCTTTGCCGCCATCTCATAATAGTGCAATGCTTTTTGAGCATCTCTTTCAATTCCTTTACCTCCATTCCTATAATACCACGCAGCGTTATATTGAGAGTCCATATCTCCTTGCTTGGCTGCCATCTCATAATATTGCAGTGCTTTTTGATCATCCTTAGTGATTCCTAATACAGCAGGAAAGTAAGAATCGTAATACCTTGCTGCTCTACACTGTGACATTAAATGCCCTTTCTTTGCAGCGATCTCATAACATTGCAATGCTTTTTGATCGTCTTTTAAAAACTCACCATATCCATGTGCATAGCATTCCGCCAAATTAAATTGAGCCACAGCTTTTTCTTTAGCCATTCTTTCAAGTAAAGCCTTTTTTTCAGCCTCTTGCTTTTCCAGCTCCTCTCTCTTTATATCGTCAGACATAAGCATCACCTTTGTTAATTGGTAAAAATCAGATTTATTATTAAGTTTCCCAGCAATTAACTGTTTGTAAAATTATACAAACTCGATTTAATCTCCAAGACCGATCCAACAGGTTCCTAAACCTCTAACAGTTGCAGCAAACATTAAATAAGCAGCACAAGAGCACAATCACGCTGCCAATAACTTCCTTCCATTTTACTACCGCATATCATGAATAAACATAAAACACGTTTCACCATTCGAAAATAATTTAACCCTAATTTTGATAAAAAAAATATACCAAATTATACCTATTCCTGTCGGCTCAAACCATATGGCATTTTTTAATTTTTTTTGTCATAATATTCTCTTTTATACTCATCCTTGTAGATACGGGATCAAAAGTCCCAGGCAACAATACGAGTTATTAGGGGATGGGAGACGATGATCTATGAAAAAGTCACTAAAACTAAAACATGAAATCTTAGCTAAAGTTAAAGAGTATTACCAAGTCGCGCATGCATCAAAAGCAGATTTTGTGCCTGGTAAAAGTCGTGTTGCCTATGGCGGTCGAGTTTTTGACGCTAAAGAAATGCAAAACTTAGTTGATGCTGCTTTAGAATTTTGGCTAACGGAAGGAAGATTTACGCAAGAGTTCGAACAAAAACTTGCGAAATATTTAGATGCTAAATTTTCGCTTTTTGTTAATTCAGGATCCTCAGCAAATTTATTAGCCTTTGCAACTTTAACTTCACCACTTTTAGGTGAGAGAAGAATAAAACGCGGTGATGAAGTAATTACTGTTGCAGCGGGTTTTCCAACTACAGTTACTCCAATTATTAATTATGGCGCTGTACCAGTTTTTGTGGATGTAACTTTAGAAGATGGAACCTACAACATCGATTGTAATTTATTGGAGCGCGCGCTTTCGGCCAAAACAAAATTAATAATGGTTGCACACACGTTAGGTAATCCATGTGATTTAAAAGCATTAAAAGCTTTTTGTAACAAACATCAATTATGGCTAATTGAAGATAATTGCGACGCACTTGGTTCCAAATACGCTGGTAAGTTTACCGGAACGTTTGGTGATATTGGTACGAGCAGTTTTTATCCGCCGCATCACCTTACAACTGGAGAGGGCGGTGCAATTTATACAAATAATCCCTTACTTTACAAAATAGCGCGTTCAGTGCGTGATTGGGGTAAAGATTGTAGTTGTCCGTCTGGAAAAGATAATGTTTGTGGAGCGCGTTTTTCTCAACAACTTGGTACGTTGCCATTTGGGTATGATCACAAATATATTTATTCACATTTTGGTTATAATTTACGTGCAACAGATTTACAAGCGGCGATTGGCTCAGCACAGCTTGCGAAGTTAAATAAGTTTGGAGAAAAGCGCCGTAAAAATTGGCAGATGCTTTTTAATGGGTTAAAAGATTTAGAAGAATTTTTTATTTTACCTCAAGCAACAACCAATAGTGACCCTAGCTGGTTTGGGTTTTTATTAACGGTTAGAGAAAAGGCTGGTTTTACTCGGGAAGATATAGTTAATTATTTAGAAACTCATCAAATTCAAACTCGCATGTTATTTGCTGGGAATTTAATTCGCCAACCCTGTTTTGATCAAATGCGTGCAGCAAAAAAAGGGTATCGAGTGATCGGTAATTTGCAAAACACTGATCGTATTATGCAAAATACTTTTTGGATTGGTGTGTATCCTGGGATGAGTGTTAAGATGCTTAATTATATTCTTGCTGTTATACATTTTTTTGTTCAAAAACATACCGCACATTGAGTATATGAAACATCAAAAGAGAAATGCATTAATAACTGGCGTTACTGGATATATTGGATCAAATTTGTCTCGTGAGCTGATTAATTCTGGGTGGGAGGTAACTGGCATCATTAGAGAAGGTTCAAATACAACGCCGGTTGCAGATTTACAGCAACTTGATTTGGCTATTTATGATGGAACTGTAGATTCTCTTCTGCAAATTTTCGCGAAAAAAACCCCAGCTGTTGTCTTTCATCTGGCTGCTTGCTTTGTAGGCGAGCATACTGCATTTCAGGTTACGAATTTAATTCAGGCTAATGTTTTATTTGGCACTCATCTTTTGGAAGCGATGGCAAATACGGGTGTTACAAAATTGGTAAATACTGCTACATTTTGGCAACATTATAACGGTGAGGTATATAACCCTATGTGTTTATATGCTGCAACCAAAGAGTCTTTCGAAAAGATTATTAAATTTTATGTTGAAGCTTACGCTTTTCAAGTTATCACTTTAGAACTTTTTGATACTTATGGACCGAACGATCCCAGGCGTAAGCTTATTAATTTATTGTTACAGGCCGCAATTAATGATGAAGAGTTGCTTATGTCGCCTGGAGAACAAAAGATTGACTTGGTTTATATTGACGATGTTATTGCAGCATATATGCGGGCTTCAGATTTGCTATTATCAGCCCTTGATAGATTAAATGACAAATTTATGGTCGCAACTAAAACCCCTAAAACTCTCAGGGAAATTGTTGAACTCTTTAATCATGTATTTAAATGTAAACTTAAAACAGTCTGGGGTGGCAGAGCTTATAGAAAACGAGAAATGATGGATGTTTGGTATAAAGAAACAATTTTACCAGGTTGGCAGCCAAAGTTTACTCTTGAACAAGGATTAACAAGGTTGCATCAGTTGCAAATGTCAAAATGATGTCTATGTGCTAATTAAGTTAGCTTAAGATTATGGATTGTTAAGTGAGTACGATTTTATCTTTTAAATTAATTCCTAAACACTATCAGGCGGCGCTAGTGGCTTGGACTAGCCGCATTATTTTAGGTGTAGTTCAATTTTTTACTGTTTCTATAACTCTAAATCTTCTTGGCATTCATCTTTATGCAGTTTATGCAATTATTATTGGGTTACAAGGCTGGTTTAATTTGCTTGATTATGGGTTAAGTTCTAGCTTACAAAACAGCATTTCGGCGTATCAAGCTGAAAATAAATCTATTCAGCCGCTTTTAGCCAATGCGGCATTAATGATTATAAGTTTATTAGTTATTTCTTGTTTGCTTTTTGTTTTGCTTGCACCATTCTTGCAACATTTATTATTTTATCGTATTGCTCCAGAATTAGCAGATTCTGAGCGCTATATTTTATTATCAGTTGGAATAATATTTATTATTACAGCTTTATTAAGTATTTCCTATCGCGTGCGATTTGCACTGCATCAAGGTAGTTGGGCCTATTTTTACCAGTCTTTTGGGTTGCTGCTTTCTATGCTTGGATTGCTTGTAATAAAATATATTGGCCTTTCGCACTATCGCCTAATTATAGTACTATTGGTTGGGCAATTACCACCATTGCTAATTGCCTTAATTAATTATTGCCAATGTTTCCCCTGCAAAAACCTTTTCATGTTTTTTACTAAGTCTATTTTGCACAAACTTTTATCTTTAGGAGTAAGGTTTTGGTTGTTTAATTTGGCAGGGGCTCTAACGCTTTTTATTGATTACATCGTGATGTCGCAAACTTTGCCTGCACATGAGATTGCGGTCTATAATATTCTGTCTAAAGGATATAGTTTGATGTTCTTTTTTTATGACACATTATTGTTTGCCATTTGGCCAGAAATTTCTGAATTATATTTTAAAAAAGAGTGGGGTAAAGCTAATGCAATGTTGCTGAGAAATTTGCGGTTAGGTATCATATTTATAATTTTTGGTACTCTAGCTGTATGGTTAGGAAAAACTCAAATAATGGAATTACTAAGAGCTCCATCAGGTTTAACCTTACCTGTATCAACAATATTTTTATTTGGAATATATTTTATTATCAGAATCTGGACTGATACCTATTCAGTGGCGTTGCAAAGTCAAAATTTTTTAAAAGTTTTCTGTTTCGCTATTCCAATTCAGGCAATTATAAGTGCAACTGGTATGTGGTTTTTTTCACTGCATTTTGGTTTGAATGGAATTTTGTATGGGTTACTCGCATCTTTTCTTTTGACGGTAGTTTGGCTGTTACCAGTTGTATATTATAAAAGAAAGGTACTTTATGCATTATAGATTATCTATAACTATACCAACATACAATCGTGCTGACTGCTTATCAGAGTTACTTGATAGTATTATCGAACAAATCCAGCAAGATTTTCCTGTGGAAATTTGTATTAGTGATAATGCTTCGACCGATAACACTGCGGAAATAGTTCAAGCTTATCAAAAGCAATATCCACATATTGTTTATTCGGTTGCCCCTATAAACCAAGGATTTGATCGTAATTTATTGCGTGTAGTAGCTATGGCTAGCGGAGATTATTGCTGGTTGATGGGAAGTGATGACAAGATCGAAGATGGAGCATTAGCTTACCTTGCGCAAATATTAAATCAATATGATGAACTAACTGGTATAAGTGTTAATACGCAAATATATGCTAAAAATTTACTCAAGCAGTTGCCTGGCAATATAGTACCAGCTTCGAAATTTACCCAAGACCAACTTTTGCATGATAGTGGAGCAACATTTGTAGCTTTAGGCGCCTATTTTGGTTATTTGTCTGGACAAATTGTGAAGAGAAAAATTTGGAACGAAGTTGTTGCAGCAAAAGATTTATCTCCGTATTTTAATGCCTATATTCACGTGTACATTATTGGCAGAATGTTGCAAATTCAACCCGAATGGCTTTATGTAGAAAAAAGATGTGTGGGATGGCGTAGCGATAATGATAGTTTTTTATCTGGGATAGGGGCATTTAATCGGTTGCAACTTGATGTTGTTGGTTACGCAAAAATTTCTAAAGATTTATTTGGCGCGAGCTCTAATATCTACAAAAAATTTACGCAAATTGTAATTAACACTCACATTAAATGTGCAATACGCCAGGCCAAGGAAAATAAAGTAACAGGTTTTTCGTGGAATGCTTTGAAACTAACTGTTAAATATTATTGGCAATTTCCAGCTTTTTGGCTAAGTCTCCTGCCTGTGATTTTAATGCCACAATTTATTAAAAATAGTATGCGTTGGGTTTATAGGAATTTTGGCGTGAAGCGTGTTATACTGCAGATTAGAAAGATATTAACTGGCAATCCATAAAGAGTTTATGTCTAAAATAAAAGCATTTATTAAGCGATTTATCACCCGAAGAAAATTGAAACAGTTTTTGGTTTCCCCATTAATTATTGCGTATGAAAGGTTTTTTTTTTCACAGAAGCGAGAAATTGGTTCTTCGCTACCAAAAAAAGTCTTAATTTGTAATGCTGCGCATTTAGGTGATGTAGTAATTGCAACCAGTATTCTGGAACCAATCAAGCGTTATTACCCAAATGTTAGTATTGGCTTTTTAACTTCAAGTTGGAGCAAGCCAATTATTATGGGGAACCCTTTTGTTGATCATATTCATATTATTGATCACCGCAATCATAGTCGCAGAAAATGCAGTTATTGGCAGAAATTTTTGATACAGTATCAAACAATCAGGGTGGCACTAAAAGAAATCAAAAATATTAATTATGATGCGGTAATTGACTTATATGCATATTCACCAAGCTTTATGAGTTATTTCTGGTATGCCGAAATTCCGCGGCGTGTTGGATATTATAGATCTAGTGTGAAAAATTTTTTTACTGATCCTAAAGAATGGGTGCAGCAGGATAAACATGAAGCCAGGTATCATTTGGATTTGATTCGTTCAGTATTCCCCATAATTCCAGCTGATATAGGGCTAAAACCATTTATCGTAAAACACGAAGTAGATTTTTCCAATTTTTTGCCAGAAAAAATAATTAATGAAGGATATATACTTTTCCATCCTGGTTCGGGGTATTTGTTAAAAGATTGGTCAACGCAAAAGTGGATACAACTCAAAGAGCACTTATTGGCATTAGGATATAATATAATTATTACTGGCTCGGGAGTTGTTGAAGCAAAGATAGCAGCTCAAATTTGTGCTGATTCTACTAATTGTGTAAATTTATGTAACAAGCTCAAGTGGGATGAATTCATTGCAGTGATTGCCCAAGCTAAACTTTTGGTTGGAGTTGATAGTTTGGCTGGTCATGTGGCAGCAGGATTAAATACGCCGAGTGTGATTATTTTTTGGGGAGTAGTTGATTATAGAAATTGGCAACCATTGACTCATTTAACGCAAATAATTTTTAATCATTTACCCTGTGTGCCATGTTTTAAAATATCAGGTTGCAAAAATATGAGCTGTATTCGTGATGTCACAGTTGAGCAAGTGTTAAGTTCAATTAATAATTCAATCAAATTGATAGGTTCTGATGCGTGAAGTAAACCCAATAGCTTCACCACTCTCAAATGGGTATTTAGTTAAAACTCCGATTTCTAATTTAATTTTGCGTTGTATTGATACATTTTGGAGTAGTTATATCGCGATTAGAAATTTTTTTTGTAAACCAAGTACTATAACTAGTTTCCAAACACCCACCAAAGTTTTGTTGGCCAATATCGCCAATTTAGGTGATGTGATTATTGCCACAAGCATTGTTGCTGCGATCAAACACTATTATCCAGGTATCAATATTGGTTTTTTGGCAGGAAGCCAAAGTAAAAATATTTTGGCTAATCATCCGTTAGTCAATCAAGTACATTACTTTGATCACTTTTATATTAGCCGGGCAAAAACCTCAATTTGGCAGAAGCTTTGGCGGCACTATATTACAAAACGACAAGCATTAACTGAGATTAAAAAACAAAATTATGATGTAGTAATTGATCTCTATGCTTATTTTCCTAATTCAATATTTTTATTATGGCAAAGCAAAATTCCAGTTAGAGTAGGTTATGCCAGTGGTGGTTTTGGTCCATTGTTAACCAAAGCCAAAATTTGGGAGCTCGAAAATAAACATGTTGCAAAGTATCATTTAGATTTAGTTAGGAGTGTTTTGGCAAATATACCTGAAGATGTAGTATTAAAACCGATGATTAATTGTTTCGACCCTGTTCCAATGTTTGGTAAAATTCCTGAAACTATCAAAGCAAAAGGTTATATTATTTTGCATCCTGGTTCTGGTGCAATACTTCGCAATTGGCCTATAGTAAATTGGCGAGCACTAAAAGAGCAATTATTAGCATTAGGTTATGGTATAGTGCTTACTGGCCTTGGTGCTGCAGAACAAGAATTAACTGACAAGATTTGTGCAGCCTCTGAAGACGCTATAAATTTATGTAATAAACTAAGCTGGCAAGAATTAGTTGCAGTGATTGCAGAAGCTAAATTGCTAGTTGGAGTCGACTCTTGCGCTTCACATATAACTGCAGCAGTTGATACTCCTAGTGTAATAATAATCGGTGGAATGGTTAATTATACACAGTGGCAACCACTAACCAAGCTTACTAAAGTGCTGTATAAAAATCTCCCTTGCGTGCCTTGTTATAATAAAAATGGTTGCCAAGGAATGGATTGCATATGCGGCGTAGAGGTGGTACAGGTATTATCAGCAATTTCAATTTTGTGTAATAAGTAATGCAAAAGAAAAATATATATATTAATGGACGGTTTCTGTGCCAAAGAATCACAGGTGTGCAACGTTATGCGCACGAAATGATTCAGGCATTAGATACTTTGTCTGTCAATTTAGAAAGTCCATATAGCTTTGTTATTGTAGTACCAAAAAATGCTGCCGATCTTCAACTACAACATATTCAAGTGAAAAAAATTGGTTGGGGGATTTCGGGCTATTTTTGGGAACAAGTAATTTTGCCGTTTTATGTTGGGAAAAATTTGTTACTAAATTTTTGTAATTTAGCGCCAATGTTTAAACATTATCAGCTGGTAACAATTCATGATGCTAGCATCCTAGATCATCCTGAATGGTTTAAAACTATTTTTGTTCTTTGGTATAAATTGGTATTTGCCCAGTTGGCGAAACATGTGTGCAGCATTATTACTGTTTCAGATTTTTCACGGCAACGTTTGTGTGCGCACTTGCCTAATTTGGCAAAAAAAACCAGGGTAATTGCTGCTGCGATTGGTACTCAATTTGTGCCACAAGCTTCTGCTATTATAGCAAATGTTAAGCGGCAATATAAGATTGCAGATAATTACTTTATTTATGTTGGGTCGCTTGAACCACGCAAAAATTTGCCAAAAGTAATTGAAGCTTGGTCTTTGGTTTGTAATAAGTTAACAAATTATCAATTGCTTATTGTTGGCGCAAAAGGGGCAGTATTTAGCGCTAATACTTACAGCTATAATGCACCAAATGTTTTGTTTCTCGATGCGGTTACTGATTCAGAACTTATAGCTTTGCTTTCAGGTGCTATAGCTTTAGTGTATCCATCACTCTACGAAGGGTTTGGTTTACCGCCACTTGAAGCTATGGCTTGCGGAACACCTGTGATTGTGTCTAATGTCGCTTCTTTGCCCGAGGTAATTGGAGAGGATAATGCTTTTTTTGTAAATCCAAACTCTAGTTTAGAAATTGCAAATGGCTTTCAATTTTTTGCTGTAGAGAAAGCAAAACGGCAGTTATTTAAAGAAAAAGGCCTATTGCGAGTTCAAATTTTTAATTGGCTAAATTCTGCTAAAAATTTGTTACAACAGATAAATAAGATGGTCTAACGATGCGTATTGCTATTATTCATGACTGGTTAGTTACTTTCGCTGGAGCAGAAAGAGTTCTTGAGCAAATATTGCTATGTTATCCTGACGCGGATTTGTTTTCTGTAGTAGATTTTTTTTCTGCTGAATTGTGCGACTCTCATCTTTTAGGTAAAAAAGCCACGACTACTCTTATCCAAAAGTTACCCCACGCCAAAACCCACTATCGAAATTATTTGCCACTAATGCCGCTTGCGCTAAAACAATTTGATTTGGCCAAGTATGATCTAATTATTTCAAATTCTCACGCGGTTGCTAAAGGAATTAAAGTTAAACCAAAACAAATGCATATTAGTTATGTTCATTCTCCGATGCGTTACGCTTGGGATCTTCGTGATCAGTATCTAAAAGAATCAGGATTGGATAAAGGCCTAAAATCCATATTAGCCAAATTAATGCTCGATCAAATGCGCCGTTGGGATCTGCGTACGGTAAATAAAGTTAATTATTTCGCTTGTAATTCAAGTTGTATTGCTGCAAGAATTAAAAATAATTATAAGCGTGATGCCAAAGTAATTTATCCTCCAGTAGATGTTCAATATTTTACTTTACATACTGCGAAAGAGGATTTTTATGTAACAGCTTCACGTATGGTGCCATATAAAAAAATCGACCTAATTGTAGAGGCTTTTAGCCAAATGCCTGATAAAAAACTTATAGTTATTGGCGATGGCCCAGACTGGCAGAAAATTGTTAAGCTTGGCGCTAGCAATATTACTTTTCTTGGTTTTAAGCCCACAGAAATTTTAAAGCACTATCTGCAAAGAGCAAAAGCTTTTGTGTTTGCGGCAGAGGAAGATTTTGGTATTGTGCCGCTTGAGGCCCAGGCTTGTGGTACACCGGTAATTGCTTTTGGTAAATAGCGAAATAGGGAAACAATACGTAACTATCCATGCTCTAAGCCAACTGGGATTTTTTTTATGCAACAAGAAATAGGCGAACTAAAACATGCTGTGACTGAATTTGAACAGAATCAGCAAATATTTGTTCCAGAAAATTGCAGAGAGAATGCACTTTGTTTTACTCAAGAAAAATTTCACCAAGATTTTATGCGTTTTGTGGCTGATTGCTTGCAAATGGCATAAACTTCAGCCAACGCAAAAAGCTTGATTTCTTTGAGGGTTCGTGTAGATTTGCAAATTAAAAATCGTAACATCTGTCGTTCATTGGAGATTAATAATGGATACTGAAAAAGAAATTTCATTGTATGATATTATAAACGTATTTCGAAAAAATAAAAAACTTTTCTATTTGGTCTTTATTGGGGTTTTTGTACTTGGGGTTTTGATCATACTTTTAACCCCTAAACAATATTCTTTTACTCAGTCAATTAGGGTTGCAGGAACTGTCCTACCCAATGGATATCGTGTACCTTTAATTAACTTTAAGGAATTTTTGGCCAAATCCAGCAACATTTATTTACCTCATGAAGTTAATAAAATGATGGACCAAAATCCTGATACAAAAGTCGAATTTAAAATGCTACGTATTCGACCTTTCGGTACTGATGGTCTATTTTTAGTTGCTTATGGCACCAAAAAGTCTAAGGCTGATTATACTACTTTATTTAATAATCTTATTGCTGATTGGACGCACGAATTAGAACCAGAAGTACAATTGCAAAAACAATATTTAACTAATTTAAATGCATCGCTGCAACAGGAATTGGCTTTGCAAAAAGTTTATCAAGGGCAAAATGAGCAATTAAAGTTAAAGAAAATCATCCTATCTAAAAATGTTACCAACTCATCTAGTTATATGGCTGATAATATTTTTCAACAAAACTCTGTATTTAACGATCAAAAAATTCATACCTTAGAACTTGAGAGTGTTGCAACAAAAATTAAATTAACTAATTTGCATAATGTGTTAATTGATTCCCCAATCGTCGATCGTCAACTCAAGTGGGGAGCAACTGTTACAAGCTTGCTTCTGTTGTACGCACTTGGTGGTTTAGTGCTTGCAATCATAGCTGTTTTTGTGAAAGAGTTACTTGCTAAAATGAAAGCAAAATAATACTAATGCGTCAAAAGACTGCAATTATTATTGGAGCAGGACCTGCCGGATTAACTGCTGCATATGAACTTCTAATCAAAACCTCGATCCAGCCGATTATTTTTGAAAGTGATGATAAAGTTGGCGGTATAGCTAAGACCATCACTTATCAAGGTAACCGTATGGATGTCGGCGGACATCGATTTTTTTCTAAATCAGAAAGAGTTAATGCTTTTTGGCGCGAAATAGGGGAACAAACCAATCTTCTTTGGCTGCAACGCAAGAGAGTTTCGCGAATTTATTTTCTGCGGCAATTTTTTCCTTATCCTATAAAATTTAATTTGACTACCTTAAAACAATTAGGATTAGCTCGAGTTTGGAGAATTACTTGCAGCTATTTATCTATATGCTTGCATCCTATAAAACCTGAGAAGTCGCTTGAAGATTTTTTTATCAATAGGTTTGGGCGTGAGCTATACCAGACGTTTTTTAAGGATTATACCGAAAAAGTTTGGGGAATTGATTGCTCTTTGATTTCATCAGAATGGGGAATGCAACGTATCAAAGGATTGTCTATTATTAAAACTATTGCCCATGCAGTAAAAAAGTTTTTGGGGTTTAGCCATAATGTTGAAACTTCATTAATTGATCAATTTTTATATCCGCAATTTGGTCCTGGACAATTTTGGGATGAAGTTGCCAAGTTAGTTCAAGCAAAGGGCGGTGTGATTAAAACTAATTGTAAAGTCGTGAATTTGGAAAATTCTGGAGCTATAATTTGCAGTGTTGACTATTTGCAAGATGGCGTGATGAAAAATGCAGTAGCAGACTATTTTTTTTCTACTATGCCGGTGCGAGAGTTAATTGCTGGATTTAAAAATGCAGTGCCCTCATATATTTCTCAGGTTGCATCTGGACTTATGTATCGTGATTTTATTACTATTGGCTTATTACTGCGTAATTTGAAAGTAGAAAATAATTTAATTCCAGATAATTGGATTTATGTACAAGAAGCAGATGTAAAGTTGGGTAGAATCCAAGTTTTTAATAATTGGAGTCCGGATTTGCTTAAAGATCCAAATACCGTATGGTTAGGGCTTGAATACTTTTGTACTAAAAACGATGCTTTTTGGATGTTAGATGATAAACAACTAATCGCAACCGCGATTAATGAGCTTATAGCTATTGGTATTATTGAAAAAGAAATGGTTTTAGATGCTAAAGTTGTGCGTGTAGAAAAAGCCTACCCAGCTTATTTTGGTAGTTTCTCTGAATTTGCGCAAATTAAAAATTATACCGATAAAATTACTAATTTATTTTTAATTGGCAGGAATGGTATGCACCGCTATAACCATTTCTTTTTCAATA
>JAMCWR010000012.1 GCA_023480665.1 Gammaproteobacteria bacterium | reverse complement strand
GCAGCAATGTTACCTCTTGATCCAAGATCACGTTTTACAAATATTCTGGGGTTCAAGGGGCAAAGCCCCTTTTAATAATATTAAATTATATAAATACATAGTGTCGCACTTCAGTTTAGAATGCGCCATTGATTATTTAGCAATATTTTTATAACATTAAATTAACAGCTCATTTACTTAAAAAGGCCGCAGATGAAAAGCATATTGAAGATTGTTGCCGCGCAAATAAATACTCTCGTTGGCGATATAAAAGGAAATGCTGAAAAAGTTATCCGTTACTCACGCGCCGCTCGCGACAGGGATAACGCCGATATCATAGTCTTTCCAGAAATGACATTAACCGGCTACCCGCCCGAAGATTTATTATTACGCCACGACCTTTACACAAAAACCCAAGCCGCATTAAAAGAAATCCTAAAAAAAGTACCTGGAATTTATATCGTGGTGGGTTTCCCAGAAGTAATTGATAACAAACATTTTAATAGCGCTGCAATTCTTTACAACGGCAAAATTGTTAAAGTATATCATAAACAACGCCTGCCAAATTATGGAGTATTTGATGAAAAAAGATACTTTGAGGCTGGAAGCGCCCCCGCAATTGTCTCGATCAATAAACTCAAAATAGGTTTAATGATCTGCGAAGACTTATGGGTGCCAGATGTAATTCAAGCAGCAAAAAAGAAAAAAGCGGAGTTAATTATTAGCTTAAATAGTTCGCCATTTGATATGTATAAACCATATGTTCGCGAAGAAATTGTCTGTACGCGTGCAAAAGAAGCAAAAATTCCTATTGTTTATGTCAACGCAATTGGCGCTCAAGATGAATTAGTTTTTGATGGTGGCTCTTTGGTGATAAACGCAAAAGGCGAAGTTACCGGGCGTGCTGAGTTTTTTAAAGAAACTTTGTTACCGATTGAAATCGATATCTCAAAATCAAAGCCTACACCAATTGTGCAACCAGTTTTGCCAATTAGTAGCATAGAAGAGCGGGTGTATCAGGCTTTAGTGATTGGGGTACGTGATTATATTGAAAAAAATAGATTTAAAGGCGCAATAATTGGTGTGTCCGGTGGTATAGATTCTGCGCTCACCTTAGCAGTTGCCGTCGATGCAATCGGCAAAGATCGAGTTGAAGCTTTATATATGCCTTCGCGTTATTCAAGCGCTCTTAGCGAAAAAATTGCTAAAAATTGTACAAAATTGCTCGGTGTTAAAATTTCTTCAATTTCAATTGAGCCTATTTTTCAAGAATTTTTACAAAACCTCAAAAAATCTTTTGCAGGTTTACCTGCAGATACCGCTGAAGAAAATCTTCAGGCACGTATTCGCGGCACATTATTAATGGCATTCTCAAATAAAAAAGGATTGATCGTCCTTTCCACTGGAAATAAGAGCGAAAATGCCGTTGGTTATGCCACACTCTATGGCGATATGGTTGGTGGCTTTGCCGTACTAAAAGATGTGCCAAAAACTTTAGTTTATCGATTGGCGGATTATCGAAACAGTATTTCACGAGTTATTCCTGAAGAAGCAATTATCCGCGCACCATCCGCAGAGCTTGCAGCAAATCAAAAAGACACTGATTCTTTGCCGCCCTACCCGATTCTAGATGAAATTATGGAACGTTATGTTGAGCACGATCAGTCAAATAAAACTATTGTGGCAGCGGGGTTTGACAAAGCTACTGTTGATAAGGTAATCCGCCTAATAAATTGCAATGAATATAAGCGCAGACAGGCCCCTCCAGGAATTCGCATCACCGCCCGCGCCTTCGGCCGCGACCGCAGATATCCAATTACGTCAGCGTTTGATAAATAAAGGCAGCGCTATGTAACACGCCATAGATGATAGATGCCACAGATTTCGCAAAAATTAGATTTTCGTACCAGGATAGCTTACATTTAGTACTCGCAACGCATCATTCGCCTGCTTGTCCGCCCCAACTGCGCGATATGACTTAACCATAATAACCAAAGCATCTCTTACTTCGGTTGCGCCTTGAAAATGCTTCACTACATAACTTGCCCGATTTGCAGCAGCAACATACGCTCCACGATCATAATAGAACTGAGCCACTGTAAGCTCACGCAAAGCTAGCAAGTGCCGAATATATATCATGCGCAGCCTAGCATCATAAGCATACTTGCTATCTGGGAATAATTTGATTAAATCATTGAAATCGATAAATGCTTCTCGTAAATTCGAAAGATCAAGCTCATCGGCATTTTTCGCATACAATTTTTGCAGCCAAGACCGATTACGATCGAAATTAACTATACCTTTCATAAAATATGCATAATCAGTATGTACATCACGCGGATGCATATGGATATACCGATCAGCCGCCGCAAGCGCTGAGGCTGGATCGCCAGCTTTATAGTATGCATAAATCACATCAAGCTGCGCCTGTTCTGCCTCTTTCTCAAAAGGATATAACGCATCCATCGCCTCAAAATTCTTTACTGAATCGGAGTAATTCCCTTTTGAAATATTTTGCTCACCCAATGCCAAAATTTGAGCGGCAGACATATGTTTATAGGCATCAAGCCCCTTCTCGGTAGCGCAACCTGTAATTATTACCAACAAAAAACATGTAAAAATAATTTTTAATGTATTCATATAGTTATGGCCTATGCATTATTTTATTCAAAATTATCATGGATTTTACCTCAAAAGCGAGAAAGAATGAACACTAAGATTAAGTAAAATGATGCGACCTTTCTAATATAAATAAATTTGACAAATAGCGGATGTTAAATACAAGGGAATTTTATAATATTATACTATTATTCATTAAATAAAAACCGAGGTTATCTATGGACTTACTCATTGTGGGTGCGGGCGGAATGGCTAGAGAAGTGTTTTGCTGGCTATCTCATGATATAGAAAATAAAAAACATTTAAAAATTAAAGGATTTTTAAGTGATCGTAGCGATGAGCTCGACAATTACCCCTATCCAGTAAAGATCATTGGTGGCATTGAAAACTATGCACCAAAAAAAAATGAATGCCTAGTTATGGGTATTATGAACCCTAATGTTAAAAAAATAGTAGCTGAAAAATTATTGACAAAAGGCGCTTCTTTTTACACGTTAATCCACCCTAGTGCAATCGTTGGTCAAAATGTAAAAATCGGACAAGGCTGCGTTATTGCACCGAACTGTATAATTACAAGCGATATCACTATCGGTAATTTAGTTTTTTTAAACATTGACGTAAAAATTGGTCATGATACAACCATCGGCAACTATACATCCATAAATGGTTGGTCTGGAATTGCTGGAAATGTGTATATAGGCGAAGAATGCTTGTTTGGAATTGGCTCCATCGTGATACCAAAGAGAAAAATAGGCAATAACGCTAAAATAGGAGCAGGAAGCGTAGTAATTAATCATGTTAAAGAAAACATCACCGTATTTGGTAACCCTGCAAAAACTTTAGTCCCTAAAAATTTCAATACCTTATAGCATCTTAGCAATCATACCGGCCCAAGAATACCCAACACCAAACCCCACTAACATGACTGAATCACCGCTTTTGAGTTTATTCTCTATAACAGCATGTTTTAAAGCTATTGGAATACTAGAGGAAACAGTATTGCCTACTTCTTCCATATATATATAAAACTTCTCTTTAGGTATTAAAAGTTTGCGACGTAAGTGATCTAGCATATATTTATTTGCTTGGTGAAAAACAAATAAATCAATATCAGAGATTTGACAATTGCTACAATGCAATAATTTTTCTACCAAAGGAGGCACAACCCTCAGCGCAAAAGTAAAAATTTCGGGACCATTCATTTGTAAATCAACAGCTGCATCCGGTTCCCTCATGGCACCGCCATGTACAATTAAATTCGCAGCTCCTTTGCCATCTGTACCAAATCTTGTCTGATTGATATATGGTTTTTCTGATTTTACATCTATAATTAATGTAGCTGCAGCAGCATCACCAAATATAGAACGCACACTTTTATCTTTACTTCGAAGGTATTTAGTATAAGTCTCGGAAGTAATAAGTAAAACATTCTGCGCCTGACCACTCTCTATCAGGCCTTTCGCTAAAGAAATGCCATAGACATATCCCGAGCAACCCAAGTTAAAATCCAAAGCGCCGCACGTCATACTCAAACCTAAACGCTCCTGCAAAATACAAGCAGAAGTTGGTAAAAGATAATCTGGACTTTGCGTGCAAAGCAGTAAAAAATCAATATCCGTAGGTTTACATGTGGAAGAAGCAAATAATTTCTGTGCGGCAAAATAAGCTAAATCCGATGCACACTCTTTCCCTTCAACGGCATGCCTCTTCCTGATACCAGTTTTTTCTAAAATTTTTTCTGACGTCCATTCTGGAAACTCCTCAACTAATTCATCATTAGTTAAAACCTTGGGTGGTAAATAATACTCAATTGCTTTAATAGCTGCATGCATATATCTTTCTCATATAAATTAATGCGCCGTATAGCCACCATCAACTACTAACACCGAGCCTGTAATCCATCGCGCACCGTTTGATAACAAAAAAGCAATTGCGTTAGCAACATCAAGTGGTGAACCCATGCCTAAAATTGATTTATTAACTTGTTTGTCTTGTTGATTCGGGGTTAGCAACGATGCCATATTATCAGTCATATTGGTTTTCACCATAGCTGGAGCAACACAATTAATCCGAATATTATCCTTAGATAATTCTATTGCAGCCGATTTAGTAAACGCTATCAAAGCACCCTTTGTTGCTGCATAAGCTGAAAGACCACTGTCACCTAAGATTCCAGCAACTGAAGACAAGAGCACGATATTGCCACCTTTAAGATCAACAACGCCCTTCTGTCGAAAAGCCTTAGTCAAGGCAATTGCTGCATAAACATTAACAGAGAATAACGCATGAATGTCATCAATACTAAGAAAGCGCACGGGTTTAATCAAAAACAAACCAGCGCTGTGCACAATGCCATGCAAAGATCCGACATTATTAGCAATTTTTTTCACCCATTCTTGAATTCTATTTAAGTCATTCAAATCAAATGGCTCAATAATGTGGTCACCTTTCTTTAATAACTTCGTCGTTTTAACAAGCTCATCTTCTCGCCGACCAACTAAAACCAATCTTGCGCCAAGGTTGCTTAGTAAAATAGCGGTTTCTCGCCCTATTCCCGAGGTTGCGCCAGTAACCAAAATATTTCTACCACATAAATTTAGAGAATTTTCCATAGTTAGAAAAGCCTAAAATTATTTTTTTATATTCGCCTTGTCGAGCAAGTTAAATAAATCATCCACAACCACTGCTTTTGTTATACATTCCGGCTGTACTACAATACCAAAGTTTTGATCAGCCATGGCAATAAAGCCCAATACTGCCAACGAATCCCAGTTTTGGATAGACGATAAAACTGACTCACCAGTAACAACCTCATCTGCCTCAAGTTCAAGCAGTTCATTAAAACTCATCAAAAATGATTTCTTATCCATTATTAACCTCTTAAATTAAAAAATATCAGTATAAACATAGCGTATCTTAATTAATTCGATATAACTTAATAACACCTGTAAAATAAAATACTCATGGCATTTATTCTTTAATGCTAGGTTGATATTCTGGAACCAATTCAAGTAATATTTTTTTAAGATTGTTTTCGTGATCTTCAAAACACCCAGAAGATTTCAAATCTGAAATAACCTCAGCCAACATACCCCAATTCCAATTTTGATATTTTGCCTGCCTTATTTTTTCATGCAAAGTAGGCATTGATTCTTCGGATGAATAAAATAACTCCTCATATAATTTTTCACCCGGCCGTAATCCACTATAAACTATCTCAACATCCACTCCAGGCTCCTTTCCTGATAATTTTATTATTTGTTCTGCTAAGTAACTTATTTTTACTGGCTCGCCCATATCTAATACAAATATTTCACTCCCCCGCCCAAAAGCGCATGCTTGCAAGATAAGACAAACAGCCTCAGAAATTGTCATAAAAAATCTAGTGATTTCTGGATGAGTCACAGTAATTGGACCTCCTGCGGCAAGTTGCTTTCGAAACAATGGCACAACACTTCCGGATGAACCTAAAACATTACCAAAACGTACGGTAATAAATTTTGTCAGGTTATTTTGGCCATAATGCTGGCAAATCATTTCGGCAAATCTTTTTGTAGCACCCATAACATTTGTTGGCCGCACAGCCTTATCGGTCGAAATTAGTACAAATTTTTTCACGCCAACAGCAATGGAGTTTTCAGCTAAGGTGATCGTTCCTAAAATATTATTTCGAACCGCAGCATAAATTTGATCTTCTAAGATTGGCACATGCTTATAAGCAGCTGCATGAAATACTATTTTTGGTTGATACTGACCAAACACTTTCTCAACTAACAGCGAATCTACAACACTCCCCAAAATTTTAATAAAATTTAATTGTGGAAAATTATTTTTTAGCTCTCCTTCTAATTGGTATAAATTATACTCTGAATTCTCTATTATTATTAAAGACTTCGGATTTAGCTTTGCTACTTGGCGGCATATTTCTGAGCCAATCGATCCGCCACCGCCACTGATCAAAACTACGTTATTCTCAATCGCACCCCTCACCCCATCCCAATCAATTTCAACTTGTTCTCTACCTAATAAATCCTCAACGGCTACTTCACGCAAAGAATTTATTGGAACCTTGCCAGATGTTAGTTCACTCAAACTGGGCACAGTTTGAAATGGAAGCTTTACCTCCCTGCATAAATTCACAATTCGCTGCATTTCAGAAGATTTTGCTGAAGGTAATGCAATAATAGCTGCATCAATAGATTTTTTATTAACTATTCTCTTAATATCACAACTAGCGCCAATAATACGCACACCATGAATTTCCTTTCCAATTTTAGTAGGATCATCGTCGACAAATGCAATTGGCTTATAATTATGATTAGTTGAGCGAAGTAAATCTCGAACCAACATTTCACCAGCTTTGCCAGCACCAATAATTAATGCGCGCTTGCCTTTAAAGCTCAATTGCCCACGATCTTTAAAATATCGATATAATAATCTAGAGCCACCAAGAAGAAAAATTAATATCAACGTATACAAGGGAAACAATGCTCGAGGAATTTCACTCAAACGATCGATAAAAAACATAGTACCCAATGAAACTACAGAACTAAGCGCTACTGCTTCAATAATTCGCACTAAGTCAGGCAACGATGCAAAACGCCAAATACCGCGATATAAGCCAAAATACCAATAGAAGAATGCTTGGATCACAACGATTACAGGTAAAAACCTAAGAATGGAGATTATCTGATCTTGAGCAAAAAGGTTGAAACTAAACAGCAGCCAATTAGCAATTACCCATGCTATTGACACCATAAACACATCATGCGCAACGACAATTGACAATCGCCGAAATTGTTTTTTTAGTATTTCCATGACCAGTTATCTTAAATTAATATAAAAAAATATTCAATGAAATAAATGGGTGACAAATCAACCATTATTTGCAAAAATGTTAAAAATTGTATTGCATGTTTTAAAGGAAAAATTAATAAATCCAAAAACAAAAAATATCACGAGTTAGATTATGCCAGTTTTTCTCCCATTTGCTTTACCAGACATCAGCGAAGATGAAGTCTCTGAGGTAGTGGATTCTCTTCGTTCAGGCTGGCTAACCACTGGTCCAAAAACCAAGCAATTTGAAAATGATTTTGCTGCATATCTTGGTGATGGCGTTGAAACAATTTCAGTAAACTCTGCTACTTCAGGGCTACATCTGGCCCTAGATGCAATTGGAATTAAGCCCGATGACGAGATAATCACCTCCCCTTTTACTTTTGCAGCTACTGCGGAAATAATTAGATATTTTGATGCTCATCCAGTTTTTGTAGACATTGACCCACAAACTTTAAATATTGATCCAAATAAAATTGAATCCGCAATAACCTCAAAAACTAAAGCAATTATACCTGTTCATTTCGCGGGGCTGGCCTGCGATATGGTCCACATCCACAAAATTGCTCAAAAGCATCATTTAATGATTATTGAAGATGCGGCGCATGCTTTTCAATCCACCTATCACGACAGCTTGATTGGGCAATTGAATAGCGATATTACAGTTTTTAGCTTTTATGCTACTAAGACTATCACTACAGGCGAAGGCGGAATGATTGTAACAAAAAATCCAAAAATTGCTGAACGATGCAAAATCATGCGCTTTCACGGAATAAGTAAAGACATATTTGATCGATACGTATCAAAAAAACCATCTTGGTTTTATGAAATTGTCGCGCCTGGGTACAAATATAATATGCCAGATATTGCGGCTGCAATCGGCATCCATCAACTAAAACGCGCCAATAAAATGCTTAATAAACGTCAAAGTATGGCTTCAAAATATGATCAAGGCTTAAAAGATTTGCCATTAATCTTGCCGCCGCACCCCCCAAAAGAAGATGTTCACTCTTGGCATTTATATGTAATTCAACTAACTAATGAAGCAAAAATAAATAGAGACCGGTTTGTTGAAATGATGATGGAAAAAGGGATTGGATGCGGAGTTCACTACATACCGTTGCATATTCATCCATACTGGCGCGATAAATACCAACTCAAACCCAATGATTTTCCTCATTCATTGGATGCATATCAGCGCATTGTTAGCTTGCCAATTTATACAAAGATGTCAGAAGAAGATCAGACAAGAGTAATTGAGACAATTAAAAGCATATGGAATATATAACTTTCAATAAATAATTAATGAAGGTATAACTCACAATCGAAATATTCTTAAGCAATAGCCTGCTTCATCACACCTGCAACCTCGCCTGCTATTTCAGCCATATTTTGCTCTGATAATGTTGGGTGAACTAGAAACGCAATACTTGTTTCGCCCAGCTGTCTTGCATTGGCAAGCCTATTAGTTGGAGTCAACCCCATACTAACAAAAGCTTTTTCCAAATATATCTCGGGACAACTCCCCATAAAGCAGGGAACACCCTTACTATTTAAAGTTGAAATTATTTTATCCCTATCCCAACCCTGTCTTAACATTTCAGGGCGCACAAACACATAAAATCGATAATAAGCATGATAAAAATCTTGAGAAAATTTCGGCACACGCAAAAGAGGGACATCGTTAAAAGCCTCTTCTAATATTTTAGCATTTCTTCTACGTTTTCTAACCCAATCTGGCAGTTTTTTTAATTGTATTCTACCTATAGCGGCTTGCATTTCAGTCATTCGCCAATTTGATCCAAAAGAATTATGAGTCCACTTAAAACCAAAAGAAGAATGCGGCGCAAAAATTAAATTATAATCTTTGCCATGATCTTTATATGCCCAAGCTTTTTTCCACAAATCGCTATCCTTCAATGCAAGCAAGCCACCCTCACCACCCGTTGTTATAATTTTATCTTGGCAAAATGAAAAAATAGCAGCATCTCCCAAACAACCTATTTGCCGTCCTTTATATAATGCCCCATTTGCTTGCGCACAATCTTCAATTACCTTCAATTTATACTCATGCGCAAAATCTAGGATAGGATCCATATCACATGGCATTCCAGCAAGATGAACAACAATTATTGCTTTTGTTTTCGGGGTCATTACAGCTTCTATTGTTTCTTTGGAGATGTTTTGACTGTTTAAATTTACATCAGCAACAATTGGTCGCGCGCCTCTTGCAACCACACTGCTCGCAGTTGCAATAAATGTCCTTGCTGGAACAATTACATCATCACCAATTCCAATATCGAGAGTGTATAAAGCCAGCTCTAATGCAAGCGTGCCATTCGCCAAAGCTAAACAATAAGGAATATTAATTGAAGCTGCATATTCTTTCTCAAAAGACTTGCATTCTTGACCGGTCCAATAATTAACCTTTCCAGATTGTAGAACATTGCCAACTGCTTCAATTTCATCGGATTCATAATATGGCCATGGAGGTATTTCTGTCATACTATCCTCGCTCGTTCAAAATTTCTCAATCAACTCTATTTAAAGCTATTCACCATCATTCTGCATTTCCTTTAAATTTTTCCATTGTTGCTTGCCCAAACTGATTAATTCCGTCCCTTCTCAAAACTCTAATTAATGTCATCCATAATATTTTTAAATCTAACAAGAATGATCGATTATTGACATACCAAACATCAAGCTTAAATTTTTCTTCCCAACTTATGGCATTTCTACCATTAACCTGCGCCCATCCTGTAATTCCGGGTTTCACTTCATGTCTGCGAGATTGTTCCCCCGTATATAACTTTAAGTAGTCCATTAATAATGGGCGAGGCCCAACAAAACTTATATCTCCCTTTAAGATATTAAAAAGTTGCGGTAATTCATCAAGACTATACTTTCTTAAAAATTTACCTACGCTTGTAAGCCGCTTTTCATCCGATAACAAATTTCTATTTAAATCGCACAAACTTGTCATTGTACGAAATTTATATAAAAAGAATGGTTTTTCACAAAAACCTGGGCGCAGCTGTTTAAAAATAATTGGGCTACCAATTTTTATCTTAATTAAAGCAGCAATCACCGCCATAACAGGAAGAAGTAATATAATAACAATTAAAGCTACGATAAATTCGATAAAATACTTCATAATTTTACCAGAAACACTTATTTTTCATCCAAATAACATGGAAAAACATTTTTTAAGAATGGCAAATAGCGCAAGAAATTTATTATTAAACCCTGGAATGCAAATTACTTTATTTTTCCCAAGAGAGCTAAGAGACTTGTCGACTACAAATTCTGCTGGCATTAATTTATGCGGCCACTTCAGTCTAGCAGCAACATCATTTATATCTTCACCAACACGCGCCCAAACATCACTTCTAGTCATTCCCGGGCATAGCACTTGAATACATACATTAGAATCTTTTATCTCTTCAGCAATAATTTCTGAAAGTGAAATAAGATAAGCCTTGGCAGGATTGTAAGCAGATTTTGTTGGCATAATTAAAAATGCGCCAACAGATGATACATTAATTATTTTACCATTATTATTATTCAACATATTTTTTAATGCAATCTGCATAAGCTTTATCGCCGCATAGTCATGCAAAATAAACATTTCTTCGTAGATTTCTGGTTTTTCTTCAACAAATTTACATCTTGTGCCATACCCAGCATTATTGATTAAAATTTCTAAATTTTTTGTTGCATCAACTTTTTGCAACAATAAATCTAAATCTTCTTTTTTTGTTAGCTCAATTAATAATACCTCAACGTTAACGTTGTATTTTGTGGTTAATTCGCATGCAAAATTAGTTATTTTATCTTTCCGACGACCAGTGATAATTAAATCATAATTTTGACTAGCTAGCTTTTCGGCAAAAGATGCACCAATTCCGCTTGTTGCGCCAGTAATTAAAGCAATTTTTCTTTTCAATTCCAATTTCAAAGCCCTTTGTTAAATTATTATTATAACTACAACAATACAAAAATTAATTCGCTTAATACTTCTTCCAAACAACCCGGTTAACATAATCAGTATAACTCATGATAATACGCACAACTTTTTTTGAAAAATTATCAACATCATAATCTTGAACTAGCCTAAAAACCCTTTCTTTGCTTCTTGACTGTTTGGTTACTATTTCAATAGAAGGGATAACTTGTTCATGCTTTAGACCAGACATAATTAACACACCCTCATCCATGCCCTCGGGACGCTCATGAGCTTGCCGTATCATTACCGCTGGAAAAGATAAAATAGATGACTCTTCTGAAATAGTGCCACTATCTGAAATCACACAAAAAGCCTCCGTTTGCAACTTAACGTAGTCAAAAAACCCCATAGGCTTTAAAAACATGATACGCGAGTCAAATTCAATGGAACTATTAAGCTCCTCTATTTTTTTTCTAGTTCTTGGGTGGGTAGAAACAATAACCGGTTTATCATACTTTCTTGCTATTGCAGTCAATGAATCAATTAAATCATGAAAATTAATTTCTGAATCAACATTTTCTTCTCGATGCGTACTTACAAGAAAAAAATCTTTTGACTTAAGATTTAGCTTTGACATTACATCTGAACACACAATCTTTGGCCAGTAATATTCCAGTATCTCTTTCATGGGAGATCCAGTTTTTATCACCATCTCTGGCCTCAAACCCTCTGCTATCAAATATCGACGAGCATGTTCAGTCAAAGGTAAATTTATGTCGCTAAGGTGATCTAAAATTTTCCTGTTTATCTCCTCAGGAACTCGTTGATCAAAACATCTGTTTCCGGCTTCCATATGAAAAATTGGTATTTTTCGCCGTTTAGCTGAAATAACTGCTAATGTGCTATTGGTATCGCCAAAGAAAAGCACTGCGTCAGGTTTTTCTTTTTCCATTATCTTGTCTGATTCAGATATTACACTTCCAATCGTCTCCGCCACCCTATCCTTTGCAGTATTTAAAAAGTAGTCTGGTTTTTTAACGCCCAGCTCATTAAAAAAAATCTCATTAAGTTCATAGTCATAGTTTTGACCAGTATGAACTAACACATGCTTAACATATTGATTAAGTTCATGCATTACGCGACAAAGCTTAATGATTTCAGGTCTTGTCCCAACTATTGTCATAACTTTCATTTTCATTACCACCTCTTCATTATTCTAACCTAAAGATTCTTTTACAATTTGTGAAATATATCTTATTTGGCTTTCGGTTAAACCAACCCAAGTTGGCAAACAAATACCTCGACTATAACATTCAATTGAGTTTGGAAAATCATTATCTTTATAACCAAGAAAGCGGTAACATGGCTGTTTATGCAACGGATAAAACATCGAACGAGACTCAACCCCATTCTTTATCAAATATTTCATCGTTTTTTCCGCATCTTTAACAAAAATAACTACTCGAAGATC